>JABEUK010000109.1 GCA_013044425.1 Thermoplasmata archaeon
CCCGGTGGACCGTGGACGATCATGGCGGGGGTGGGGATCGCCCTTACCTCCAACGTAACGGAGTCGGCGGCCAACATCTCGAGCCAGTTCGCCAGCTCGGGATGCCTCTTCGCCTGGCAGGGGGCTCCTCCAACCGCGATCACGTTCGCGGCGACGCCGCGCTATGTAGCTCCCGGGAGCGCAGGGGCCTGGGCCTTCATCTCCACCCATGCGATTCTCACCGCGCTCGTGACCCTAGTCGTCAACTCGAGCGCGACCAACCTGTTCACAATCTCCGGATACTACGCGTCGAACTTTGTCGTCCTGAGTTCGCTCTCGGGAAACGTCGTCGATTCGACGAGCGCGGCGGTCTCGGCCAACGTGGCCGGAGGTACGGCGTTCCTCAGCGCCCACCCCGGCGCCGAGCGCGTGTACGCGGTTGCCGCCGTCGGGCCGCTCACCTTCTGGGTCGTGACGTACTCTACTTGCCCCCTGACCTCGAACACCGCTACCGTCGGCCTGCAGTTCAACGTGACCGAGTACGCCTCCACGGGAACCCCGGTCATGCCCGGCAGCACCGGGACGGTCACCTGCTCGTCCGGGCCGACCCCATGGGCCATTCTCCGGCGGCAAGCTATTTAAAGCACCTCCAATTGGCGCGCGCACTTCACGGTCGTTCATGGTCGAATACAAGGTTGTCGTCTCTGAGGGAAGCACATCGTACGCCCGTACGGTGGCCGACCCCCAATCCGCCGGTTTCCTGGGAAAGCGTATCGGGGAGACGGTCGGAGGGGAGCTCGTCGGGGCCCCGGGATACGCCTTCCGGCTCACCGGAGGGACAGATCGCAGTGGCTTCGCACTTCGCTCGGATGTTCCCGGAGGCCGACAGTTGCGCCTGTACGTCGGTAACGGATTTGGCTTCGAAGCGCCGCGGCACGGGATGCACCGCCGGCGCACGTTCCGCGGGAACACAATCAGCGAGGAGACGGTCCAGGTCAACCTCGTGGTCGAGCAGAAGGGGCCGAAGCCGCTCTCGGAGCTATTCGTTCCGGTGGCGGCCCCGACGTCATGAAGGTACCTCGACAACCCGAAGTCAACATCGGTCTGGTCGGCCACGTTGACCACGGGAAGACCACTCTGACCCAGACGCTCACGGGAGAGTGGACCGATCGCCACTCCGAGGAGCTCAAGCGCGGGATTTCCATCAAGCTCGGCTACGCGGACGCCGCATTCTATCGATGCCCGAACTGCGCCCCGCCCGCGGGGTTCTCCGTAACCCCCGTCTGCACGACGTGCGGCGGGGAGGCGAGGTTCCTGCGGGCGGTATCCTTCGTGGACGCCCCGGGACATGAGACCCTGATGGCGACGATGCTCTCCGGGGCCGCGCTGATGGATGGGGCGCTCCTCCTCGTCGCGGCGAACGAGTCGGTCCCTCAGCCCCAGACGCGCGAGCATCTCTATGCCCTCGACATCATCGGCGTGCACAAGGTGGTCGTGGTCCAGAACAAGATCGATCTACTCTCCTCGGAGAAAGCCCTCGAGAACTACCAGCAGATCCGCCAGTTCCTGCAGGGAACCCCCCTCGCTTCCGCGCCCGTGGTTCCGATCAGCGCGAACCACAAGGTCAACATCGACGCCCTGATCGCCACCATCGAAGAGACGATCCCGACCCCTCCCCGCGATCTCTCCAAGCCTCCGTTGATGTACGTGGCCCGCTCCTTCGACGTGAACCGGCCCGGCACCCTCCCCAAGGACCTCCGCGGCGGGATCTTGGGGGGATCGCTCGTGCAGGGGCACCTGAAGGTCGGAGAGGATATCGAGATCCGCCCGGGGTTCTCGAGCTCGCCGGGGATCTCGACCGAATCGCTCCACACCCGGATCACTTCCCTCATCTCCGGTGGGCAGGAGTGGGACGAGCTGCGCCCCGGAGGACTCGCCGCGATTGGGACGACCCTCGACCCCTCGCTGACCAAGGGGGACGGACTTACCGGCCGCCTGGTGGGCGCGGCGGGCACCTTGCCTCCCGTCAGCCAGAAGATCCGCCTGAAGGCAACCTTGCTCGACCGGGTACTTGGCACGGAACGGGAGACGAAGGTCGAGAAGATCCGAACCAACGAGACCCTTGCGGTGACCGTCGGCACCACCATCGCCCCGGGGAAGGTCACGAGCGCCCGCGGGGATGAGGTCGAGCTGAGCCTCGGTCGGGCCGTCACGGTCTTCCCGCAGAGCCGCGTCGCCATCTCGCGGCGGATCAGTGCCTGGCGCCTCATCGGCTACGGGATCGTAGAGGGACCCGCGAAATGAAGGCGGACCTGATGCAGATCCTCTGCTGTCCCGTGTGTCGGGGCGAGCTGCACTTGACCTCTCGTCGGACCGAGGGGGTCGAGATCGTCGACGGCACGCTCACCTGCCCGAAGTGCCACATTGATTACCCCATCGAGGACGGCATCCCCGACCTTTTGCCTCCCGAAGACCGGGAGTGAACACGCCCTCCTCGGACCCCGCCGACCGGTGCGCGGGATCCGTCTCGGCATCGGTCGAGAAGCGCCCCCCCGTCACCTCGGACGCGGGGTTCCGCTCGAAACGAAGGGTTATGGGCGGCTAGACCGAGCCACTGCGATGGCCCGGACCCCCGCCTCGTCCGACCTGGACGAGGACGACCTGACAGTCGACGATGAGGAGGAGGAGGAGCCGAAGCGATCGCCCCGGCATCCGAAGTACTCCCGTCCGACCAACGTCCGTCGGACGAGGGCACGGCCCCTTCGGAGGTGGAAGGCGTCCGGGACGCCGGCCGGGCCTCCGATCGATCGGGAAGCGGAGGGGTACTATCGCACGGGCCGGCGGGGCAAGCCGTCTCCGCCATGGCGGGCCCGGGATTCGCTGTACTTCGCGCCCCTGGTCGCTCTCGCCATCATCATCATTCTCCTCGTCGGCGTGTACGGCTACGCCCAGAACTGGCCGCCGGTATATGTCGTTGAATCGAGCAGCATGCAGCATGGAGGATCCGATCATGTCGGGCTGATCAACGCGGGCGATCTCGTGCTCGCCCAGAAGACCCCCGTCTCCCAGATCGTCACCTACATGGTCGGAATGGGGCGGGGATACTCGACGTACGGCGAATTCGGGGATGTCATCCTGTACTCTCCCAACGGTCAAGGCGGCACCCCCATCATCCATCGTCCGCTCGTCTATCTCGATTGGAACGCGACGAGCGCGAGGTTCTCCATCCCGGAGCTCCAGGGGCTCGCCTGCGGCTCGAGTCCTAACGCGAGCTGGTCCACCTCCGGGACGGGGGGGGGCTGCGCTTGGAACGATCTGCCGATCGGTACCGTGCTCAATCTCTACCGGGTCGGGTGGCAGTCCGCCACCGTTAGCGTGGCCCTCGGCTCTGCAACCTCCGGGGCCCACTCCGGCTTCCTGACGATGGGGGACAACAACGTCGACTGCTCCACCTCCCCGTGCCGGGGAGAGCCCGACCAAGGCCCGGCCGCGATCAGCCAGATCGTCGAGCCCGGCTGGGTGATCGGCGTCGCGCGCGGGATGCTTCCCTGGGTCGGGTCCGTGAAGTTGCTGATCGATGGGAACGCGGGATCGGTCCCGGCCCAATCCTGGCAGTTCCTGGGGATCACGATCTCCGTGCTCGTCGGGGCCGCTTTCGCGCTCCACTACGCCGGTCGCTATGTCCGCCCGATGGACCCGCGACGCGCGGTCGAACAGGAGGCCCGGGAGGAGGCGGCAGAGGAAGAGGAGTCCGAGGATCGGGGGAAGCACTTCTGGAGCCGACTGTCGTTCCGACATCCGAGCGAGGACGACGAGGAGGACATCGACCGGCCCGCTCCCCGACGCAAGCTCCGGGGAGGGGGACGGCCGAAGCCGACCGTCCGGCGCGCGTCAAGGACACACCCGGCCAAGCACAAGGGCGACCGATTGTAGCGCCCGGGGCCGAGCGGCTCTCGCCAAACCCTTTTGTCCCGGTCCCCGTCTCCGCCAGAGGGAACGAGTGGGGATGCACGTCATCGGAGGCACCGCATCGACCGATCTCGCCGAGAAGATCTCGCGTGAACTTGGCAACGCGCCGTTTGCGGTACCGTTCACCAAGAGGTTCCCGGACGGCGAACTCTACCTGCGGGTCGGTGGCCGGTTCGACGGCGAGGACGTGGTCATCGTGCAGTCCACACGGAGCGATCAGGACCTGCTCGAACTCCTTCTTCTCCAGGATGCCGTCCGGGAGGGTGGGGCGCTCCGTACGTTCATCGTGATCCCCTACTTCGGGTACGCCCGGCAGGATCGGCGGTTCTTCCCGGGGGAGCCCGTCAGCGCTCGCGCGCTCGCCCGGCATGTCGAACTCGACGCCGACGCGCTGGTGATGGTCGATCTCCACTCCCCCCAGACGCTCTCGCACTTCTCCAAACCCGTCTACGAAGCGAGCGGCATCCCAGCGATCGCACGCCTGTTGCGCGAACGGCCCGTCGATTACCTCGTCTCTCCGGACAAGGGCGGAATCGAGCGCGTCCGCCGCCTCGGGGAGATCCTCCAACTGCCGTGGTTCGCTCTGGAGAAGAAGCGGATCGACAGCGAGCACGTCGAGCTGAGGCTACCGGCTCAGGCCCCCGCCGAGCTCGCGGGCAAGCACATCGCCATCCTCGACGACGTGATCTCGACGGGCGGTACGATCGTCGAAGCTGCCAAGCTCCTCCACCGGAACGACGTCGGGGCCATCACCGCGGCCTGCACCCACGGGCTGTTCCTCCGCGATGCCTTCGAACGCATCAAGGCCGTCACGAACGAGATCTACGCCACCGACACCCTTCAGAACGGTGCGGAGAAGGTCTCGGTGGCTCCGGACGTCGCCCAGCTCCTCGTCCGCAACATCGGCGCGACCTGACCGGTCCGGGGGCGCGATCATGGACGAGCCGCGGCCCGCCACCTCGGCGCGCGGCGACGATCTTATCGAGCTCACCCACGCACTGCGGCGGGAGCTCCGGAACCGAGGCGAATCCCCCACCGGCAACTGGGTCGAAGATCTCGCGGAAGATCTCCACACGGGCCGGATCCAGGGATGGTACTACGGCGAGGGCGGCGCGGCGCTCGGATTCCAGTCGATGCGCAGCCAGCTCGCATTCGGACACGTCCACACCGAGGCGGGCCCGCTCGCGCTCGACCGAGCGGAACGCCTCGTCGATACCCTGCGCGAGCACATGCCTCCGAACGCGCACGCGATCGACGTGGGCCTGACGGGCCTTTCGCCGGAGGAGGAGCGCGCCCTGTGGGATCGGCTCAGAGGCCGTCCCGGGGCGAACCTGATCGTGCGCTGCGCGATGGAGCGGGAGATCGCTCCCGAGGACGCCGCCGTCGAACCGCGGCCCCCCACCGGGCTGCGCACGGTCCCGGTCCGGGATGTCTCCCTGGAAGCGCTCGCCGATCTGGACTGCCGGGCCTTCCGGCACACCCAGGATTCCGAGCTGTTCGGCACCGACCCCGCCGACTACCGCCGCGTCCTGCAGGAGCTCTTCGATAGCCGTCTCGGCCGATTTCTCGAGGAGGCGTCGGTCGCGGTGATCAATCAAGAAGGGACCGCGGTCTACGCGGCCCTCATCACCTCCGAGCAGTCTCCCCGGCAAGCCACCTACCTCGACCTCATGGTCGACCCGGAGCGCCAGCGCGCGGGTCTCGGTACCTTCCTGGTCCGATGGGGGTTCCGAGCCCTGCGCGCGCTCGGGTACGGTTCCGTTCGGCTCTGGGTCACGGCCTCCAACGCCCCGGCGCGCGCCCTGTACGAGCGCACGGGCTTCCGACCGACGGCGACCGCCTCGATCTATCGCTGGAGCCGTCCGGATCCAGGCGGGCAACCGCACTCCGGCTGAAATCGACAGTCGCGCGCCATCCATCCCGGGCACGGGCTCAGGCGGGAAGGATCGTTGTCCTGCAGCGTCCGGGCCAGGTCGCGAGCGCGTGTCCGCCACAGACGAGCGAATGGCGTGACCGGCGCGAAGGAGTACGAGAGGACGCGCAGGGGCACCGGTCCGGAACCCTCCGGCTGCCCCGCAACGAACAGCCAGGCATGGTTCTCCCCGAGCGCGGCGCACCGGAACCCGAGTTCTATCGCGTACTGCGGCTGGCGCACTCGAACCTCCGGTGCGGACGGCAGGGTGCGGGTACGCCACACGCGCAGCAGGTACGGCATGCCCCGATACACGGGGACCGCTTCTTCGGGTTCCTCGGTCCGGGGGGCGTGGCGAGCGAGATCGCCGGGTGCTCCGCTCTCCAGCGCTTCGAAAAGGCGAGTTCGAATCGGATCCGAGGTTGCGTGCGGTAGGCCCACCCGTTCCTCCGGTGCCGGAGGCCGGGTCCTCTCGAAGTACGCCTGTCGAGGATAGAGCAGGTCCCGAAAGCGCTCAACGACGAGCGGCGCTCGTCGTTCCCGGGCCCGGGCCGCGAGCCGCCAGCGCTCACCGGCCCCACGGTCCTCGACGATCCCGGCCAATCCCTCGAGGATGGGCGACGGCCCGCCCCCCTCGGCCCCGGTGCAGGAGCAGACGCGCTCGCGTCGGAACTCGCATCCTCGATCGAACCAGGCACACCGTGGCAACTCGGTCGGGCGTCCCTCCTCCCACGCCGTCCGCAGCGACTGCGCTCGCCGCTGGGCCTCCGCCCACAGCACGGCCGGATCGTGGAAGGAGATGTCGACGACGTGGGCATCGACCAGCTCGTCCCCGCGGGTGAGGAACATCGAGAGGCGGCCGGCCGGTCGCCCGAGGAGGCCGCAGTACATGCCCAGCTGCTCGACGTAATCCGGGCGCGCGCGAGCGAGGTCGTCGACGTCGATGGGACCGCTCGTCGTCTTCAGCTCGACGGGCACGTCCGTGAGGGCATCGATCCGGCCGATGATCCCCTCGCGCCGCACCCGCACCTCGAGGGGGGTCCCGGGACCGAGCTGCGCTCCGAGCCACAGATGCCAGCGTACGCCGGCCTCGAGACGCGCCTGAACGCTCGGAGGCTTCGGCAGCTCCGTCTGGCGCCTCCAGTACGCGATGCGGGGATTGACCAGGTCGGTCACGCTGATGGGCCGCAGCCCGCTTGCGACCTGGAGGCGAGGGGCGAGCTCGCGCTCGAGGAGAGTATCCTCCTCGACTCGCACGGCGCCGGCCCACTCCTCGGAGGCCGGGTCGCGGGGGTCAGCGTCCGTTCCCATGGACCTCCCACTCCCCGATCCTATGAGAAGGATGGGGGATCGACCGGAGCAAGTCGCTATGTTCTGGATCTCGGTCAGGGGGTCGTGGTCGATCTCGCCCGCCGCCCCCTCATCGTCGGTAGCGGGATCGCGGGCCTCTACGTAGCCCTCCGGTGCCACGAGCTCGGGCTGAAGCCGACCCTCGTCACGAAAGCGCGGCTCGAGGAGTCGAACACCCGGTATGCCCAGGGCGGCATCGCCGCGGCGATTGGATCGGACGACTCCATCGACCTCCACTTCGCCGACACGGTCCGCGCCGGAGCGGGTCTCGTCGACCGACCGGCGGCCCGGCTGCTCGCGCACGACGCCCCCGAACGGATCGCCGATCTCGTGCGGCTGGGGGTTCCCTTCGACACGGTCCATGGGGAGATCGCGCTCGGCCAAGAGGCCGCCCACTCTCGCCGACGCATCCTCCATGCCGGAGGCGACGCGACCGGGTTATCCATCGAAGAGACCCTCAAACGACGCGTCCTCGAGCTGGGCATCGAGGCCCGAGAACGCACGGTGTTGCGAGAGTTGCGCCTCTCCGCCACGCGCCGGGTCGTGGCCACGCTCTCCGACCCGGACGGGCGCGGGGTCGACCGGCTCGACGCACGGCCGGTGATCCTCGCGACCGGTGGAGCGGGGAGCCTCTACCGGCAAAGCTCGAACCCATCGATCGCGACCGGAGAGGGCGTGGCTATCGCCTTCCGGGCCGGCGCGCTGGTGGCCGATATGGAATTCATCCAGTTCCATCCCACGGCATTCTACCGCCGCGGCGCTCCTCGCTATCTCATCTCGGAGGCGCTGCGGGGCGAGGGCGCCTCGCTGGTCAATGCCGACGGCGAGCGGTTCCTCGTCTCCGAGCACCGCGACGCGGAGCTCGCGCCGCGCGATATCGTCAGCCGTGCGATCGACCGGGAGATCCAACGCTCCGGTCATCCGTGCGTCTACCTCGACGCGACCGCCACTCCCCGCGACCGCTTGTTCGCACGCTTTCCCTCGATCTGCCACTTCCTCGCGGCCTACGACATCGATCCCTCTCGCGATCGCATCCCCGTCGCGCCGGTTGCGCACTACATGATCGGCGGCGTGCGGACGGATCTCGATGGCCGGACCACGCTTCCTTCCGTCTACGCCTGCGGCGAGGTCGCCTCTACGGGCGTGCACGGCGCCAACCGCCTCGGGAGCAACTCACTGATCGAGGGGCTCGTCTTCGGCGAGCGCGTTGCGCGGACGTTGGCGAAGCCGCGAGCCGGTAAGCCGCTTCGCACCCGGAGGACGCTCGCCATCGACTGGCCGGTGACCCCGGCCGGACCGCAGGAGGAAGGCACGTTCGAAGAGGTGCAGCAACTGCTGTGGGAACGGGTCGGGATCATCCGTGAGGCCGTCGGTCTCGAGAGCGCCCTGCGGGAGTTCGGACGGATCGGCGCGTCGGCCGAGCGCCGGACCGAGGCGTTCCCGAGCCACCTCTCCCACGCCGCTCTGACCGCCTACCTCATCGCCCGAGCGGCGCTCGCCCGCACCGAAAGCCGCGGCGCCCACTACCGATCCGATCATCCCGACCCGCGCCCGGAGTGGCAACTGCACCTTGGGCTCCAGCGCCGGACGAAGTGAGGGGACTCCGGCGCTCCGTCAACCGTTATCTCCGCCGCGGCGTCCCCTCCGGTCATGGACCTCTACCTCTCGGACGAGGAGCGGGATCTACAGGAGGCGATCCGGCGGTTCGCCCGCAAAGAGGTCGCGCCGATTGCGGACAAGATGGACCGGGAGGACTACTTTCCTCGGGACGTCTTTCGACGCCTCGGCGATGCGGGCTTCCTCGGCGTCTCCGTCCCCCCCGAGTACGGCGGCCTCGGACTCTCCTACCGCTGCCAGGCACTGATCCTGGAGGAGATCGCCCGGGTGAGCCCGGCCCTCGCGCTGAGCGTGGGGGCCCACTCCAATTTGTTCTGTGACAATCTCGCGCGCAACGGCTCCGACTCCCAGCGCAGCACCTTCCTGCCCCCGCTGGCCCGTGGGGAGCACATCGGGGCGCTCGCTCTCACCGAACCCGGCGCGGGTTCGGACGCGGTCGCGCTACGGACGGTCGCCATCCGGCAAGGGGATCGGTACGTGTTGAACGGCTCGAAGCAGTTCATCACCAACGGCCCGGTGGCGGATACGCTGCTCGTCTACGCGAAGACCGCACCGGACAAGGGACCGCACGGGATCAGCGCGTTCATCGTTCCGCGCTCCGCGCCCGGCTTCGTGGTCGCGCGCAGTCTCGATAAGATGGGGATGCGGGGCTCGCCGACCGGCGAGCTCGCGTTCCAGGACTGCGAAATCCCGGCCGCGAACCTCGTCGGCCCGGAGAACGAGGGCGTTCGGATCATGATGGGGGGCCTCAACGTGGAGCGTGCCGTTCTCGCCGGGATCTCCGTGGGGATCACGGCGGAGTGCCTCGAGCGTTCGCTCGAGTACGCGCGTCAGCGCGAGCAGTTCGGTCAGAAGATCGGCCACTTCGAGCTCATCGCGGCGAAGATCGCGAACATGTGGATGGACCTGGAGGCCTCGCGTCAACTCCTCTACGGCGCGTTGGCGGCAGTAACCCGCGACAAGCGCTCGGCCCGCGCGAGCGCGGCCGCGCTGACGTTCGCGAGCGAGGCGTCGACCCGCGCCGCGCTCGAAGCGATCCAGATCTGGGGTGGCTACGGCTACATGCGGGACGTCCCCCTCGAACGCCTCGCCCGGGATGCGAAGCTCCTCGAGATCGGAGCCGGGACGAGCGAGATACGGCGTCTCGTGATCGCCCGCGAGCTCCTCGGGCCCGGGTTCGAGCACTGACGGCCAGGCGGCACACGATGCGGATCTCTCCCCGCCATCCCCGTGCTGCGAGCCTGCGCACCCGCGCCCATCTCGCCCGGGAGATGCGCGAAGGGATCGTCGCGCCGGAAGGTCTGATCGCTCACGGACGCGGCGAGGCCTTCGACTACCTCCTCGGAGAGCGCAGTTCGGCGAGCGCCCGACGGGCCGAGCGCGCCGCCGCCGCGTGGCTCCTGGCGGCCCGACGCCCCGTGGTGAGCGTCAACGGCAACGTGGCGGCCCTCGCCGCACCACCGCTGGCGCGCCTCGTTCGCGCTCTCCCGCGCCTGCGGGTAGAGGTGAATCTGTTCCACCGCACTCCGGCGCGCGCCGCGAGGATCGCTTCCCGGCTTCGAGCCGTGGGGATCCGGACGGTGCTCGGGGTTCACCCGACCGCACGGATCCCGAATCTCCCTTCCGACCGGGCCCTCGTCGACCGGGAAGGGATCGCCCAAGCCGACGTCTGCCTGATCCCGCTGGAGGACGGCGACCGCACGGAAGCGCTCCGCGCGCTCGGCATCCGCGTGATTTCGATCGATCTCAACCCGCTCTCGAGGACGAGCGAGCGAGCGGATCTGCCGATCGTCGATGAGCTCACTCGCGCACTCGACCACATCGCGCGGGCGATCCGCCGTCCCACGGCACGGG
>JABEUK010000110.1 GCA_013044425.1 Thermoplasmata archaeon
CCCGGGTCCAGAGCGCCCTGCACCGGGGCGCGAACGCGGGACCGGTTCGAACGCGACCCGACGCCCGGTCAGGAGAAACAGCCGTGAATGCTACTTTCGAACGGCCGCGATCAAGAACCCGTCGCCCATCTCGAAAACACCGGGTCGCCGCCCCACCCGCTCCTCGATCCTGAGCAGGGTCTCCCACGTTCGCTCCTCCCGACGGGCGATTGCGGCGACCCGGTCTTGATGAGCCGCGATCGGAGCCACGCTCATCACGTCGATCATGCGAAAGCCGGCGCGAGCCAGCTCCTTCTCGGCCTCGGCCGCGGTATAGAACCGGAACTCCCACCGGGCCAATCGATCCGGGGCGAGGGGTTGGAGCCCCGTCGTGAGGACCCGATCGAGAAAGTAGTGATCCGGATGCCGTAGGATCCGACCGAGAAGGCGACGACGCGCCGCGACGTAAAGGAACTCCTGGGTCGCCGCGGCGGGGGACGCGAAATCGGCCAAGAGGAGGCCTCGCGGCTTCACGACCCGACCGAGCTCCTTCAGGAGGACGGGGCCGTCCAGGGCCGCGAAGCTTACGACGTTCCCGAACGCGACGACCTCGTCGATCGAGCGGGCGCGGAGCGGGAGACACTCCCCCGCTCCTTGGACCCAATCGATGCGAGAGAGCCTCGGCCGTCGCCGAGCCCTCCGGCGAGCCGAGCGAAGGGCCTCCAGGGAAAGGTCGAGCGCAACCAACCGGCCCCGGGTCGCGCGACGAAGGATCGGTGTAAAGCGCCCGGGGCCGGGACCGAGTTCAAGAACCGTCTGGCTCGATCCCCGCAGGTGCCGCCGAAGGAACCGCTCGCGCAGGGTTCGTCGGAGGATGCGCGGTGGCTCTCCCGCGTAACGTCGCCACTCCTCCCTGACCTGAGCGTCGAAGACTCGGCGAATGTGCCGGCGGCGCCGGTGCGACGCGTCGGCCGTTCGTCTCACCATAAGGTACCTCGTCCGCAGAAGGTCCGGCTATTTCCTTTGCTCGAGCCGAAGAGGGCTCCGTCCCTCCCGGGGTTCGAACGGGTGCGTTCCGAACGACGGTAACGGCAGGGTTTCGTTTCGTTGCCTATCGATAGTACCCGCCCCGGCGCTTCGCCGGCTCCGCCCGAGCCGCCACCGCGATTCGCGTGTCCAAGGGCCGACATTCGCAGAGAAGTGCGGAACGGACCCGTGACGCTCGTCCCGGCGGCACCGGTGGCTGCGGTCTCAGCGGGCTGCGCAGCGAGGGGGAGTCTCCGGTTGTCCCCAGGAGGGTTCGGCTATGGTTTGCGCGCACTTAGAGCGCGGCGAGGATCGGTTCGATCTTGCCCCCCTCATTCACCAAGGGACGGCCCCCAGGCACCCGAGGACGAGTGAAGGGAGTGGGCTCTCACAGCCGCAGAAAGGCGCGAACTCCCCGCCGTGATTCGCACGTCAGGACTCGGCGACCCTTTCCGTTCTCGGGACTCTTCCACGGCGGGACATGCGCGATCCATAGGTGGGTGCTCCCGGTCAGGGGGAGGCGCCGCCGAAGGGTTCGTCAAGCCGGGGATCGACCTCTCGCTTAACTAGTCGCGTCGCATTTAATGGCGGACTGCCCGCGAGTCGCCTACGAAGGTGAAGACGGTGAAGTATCAGGAGTACAACAACCTCATCGCGGTGGGAGTGGCCCTCGTCGCCGTCGTGCTGGTCCTCGTGTGGGCGACGATGGCTGCGGCCTCCAACGGGGGCCCAACCACCACACAACCGGCGGGCCCGGCCCATATGTACTTGACGATTCAGATCAACCCCGTGACCGGATGGCCTCAGTACTCCCCGGCGAACTTCACCGTCCCCGCCGGCGAGGTCGTCTTCACGATCGTCGACTACGACTCTCCGATGAACTGGACTTCGTGCACGTGTAACGTGAACGGTACGGTCGGTGGCACCGAGACCGTGAACGGTACTTCGTATTCAGTCGTCTCGAATGCGAACGTCGCGCATACGTTCGACATCCCGTCCCTCCATCTGAATGTCATGTCCCCCGGGATGAGCACCGTGACCTTCGCGGTCGACGTGACTCAGGCCGGGACGTACACCTGGATGTGCGTGACTCCTTGCGGGACCAACGGCTACACGGGGGGCGCGATGAGCACACCCGGCTATATGTCCGGTACGATGACGGTCGTGTGAGCCCGACCACGGGTGCGGCCACCAAGAATCGAAGCGGCTGGTAAACCCCCTTGCTCGAGGGCGAATCCATCCGTCCTCCGAGGAGTCAGCCCGTTCGTTGCGTTCCACCGACGGACGCAGGGAAGGAAAGTACGGCCGCACGGGAAACGTCTACGAACCGGGGCCGTTGAGGGACCGTGGAAAGCCGTCCCTTCTGAACGCGGGAAGCGCCGGACCCCCTTCGGCCTTCTTCATGAAGGTCAGGAACCCTTCGATTTCCTGGGATACTCCTTCTGTAGTGTCCCGACCAGTGACCGAAACTCGACCAGCTTGTCCCGCATATGCCCCCATGAGCTCGTCCCTGCAGGCCCACTCTTCGCGGGGAGCGTTAATCGCTTCGGCAAGGCGCGTTGACCCCACTCCTCGGGGTCGGGATTCCAAGCCGGGTCCCGGCGGGTCTACGGGGCCGTGAGTCGGCTCACGCGCCAGCCCAAACGATCGCCACTCCAAAGACTCCCTCGACAAGGAGGGAACCGCCTACCACGCGCCGATGGTGTTCGGCACCGAGCCGGTCAGATGGCATCGTGTAGGTCGATCGGGTCCCAGGCGACGAAACGCTCGGTGTGAGAGCGAGTGCCTACGGCGAGATCCGTCGGGTGTTCTGCCTGGAGTCGAAGAAGAATGGTGGCGTGCACCTCCGGAGGAAGCCCGCCCCTTCCGTACATACGGGTCCCCCAGCGGCCCCGTCGCTCCTCCGGCGTGAGCCCTAGGGAGGAAGGTCCGGGGACGACCCGGACCTCCTTGGGAGGTGCGATTGCGGAGAGGTCGTTGAGAGTATGCCGGTATCGCGTCCCGCGTTCCGGCAACGAGTAGCCGAGCTCCGCCGCCAGCTCGCGGTATCGTCTCATGAGCTCTCTTCCCTCCTCGGTCGTCTGCCGTTCCGACCACTCCGGCAGCACGATCACGACCCGATGGCGAGCCACCCGACCGAGTTCCCTGAGCACGGGGCGAGGATCCGGAACAAGCTGGAGCACATGGGCCATGAAGGCCGCATCCACAACCTTGCCGGGAAAGGGGAGCCGAGTGAGGTCGGCCCGAACGAGCCTCGTGATGCCCTTGGCCCGAGCCCGTCGCATCATTCCGAGCGAGAGATCCACGCCGAGTACGTCGAAGTCATGGGCGCGGAGCGGGATGGCGAAGCGACCGGTGCCGACGCCCGCATCGAGTATCGTTCGGCACCCGGTGAGGATCTCGGCGAGCGCCCGAACCTCCTCCTCGGAGGGTGGCGGTCGGGTCTCATCGTAGACCGGTGCGATCCGGTCGAACTCGACGTCTCCGCTCATCTATCGGACGAGGTTCCACGGAGGGCGCATCTCCACAAGAGGTCAACGGATCAGATAGACCGCTACGGCCACGAAAATCAGGATGAGGCCGGTCGGAACCGTCACAAAAGCCCACGGCACCGCTACGTCGGTGGTGGCCAAGGCTGCAATGCCAAATCCGATCAGGGCGAGCGGAGCGTCCTCGAACATGATGCCACCTAATCCGGTCCCGAATCCGCCGAGGCCGGCGATCTCGGTAACACCTCGGTGATTCCTGCGCATTGCGGCAAACCCGTCCACCATGCTCTTCCCGATACAACCATGAACGGTGAAGCGCCCATAGGGTACTCCCTGTAACTGACGTAGGTTGGTCCGGTTCTACTAACGGGCCATCGAGATCCGGTGGCTCCTCGTCCTGCGATTGAACCAACGGCTGGATGGGGCCCGGCCCTGAGGGCCGGGGAAGAGGTTCGGATCGATATCGGTAGCAAGCCACCCGAGGGGCTATCGCCCCCGCGGTGCCTACTTCGGGAGCTCGACGTGCTGGGCGATATCCAGCTGCTTCCCGTACGCGCGGAAGGATTGCACCTTTCCGCCTTCGTTGAGGACCACGCGAGTCATCTGGTCCTCGAAGAACTTGCGGTTCGTCGGAGCGATCGACTTGCCGTCGTGGCCGGCGAGCGGGCCCGTCTGGGTCCCCCGGACCGAGTTCACAACGACCACGTCGTTGCCGGTGATGTAGACCTTGCTCACGTCGATGGTCCAGTCCGGAAACGCCACGAAGCTCCCCGAGAGGTAGCTGCGGATGGACTCCTTCCCGTGGAGAGGCTTCTCCATGTTCGGGACCTGGAACGTCGCGTCGTCCGCGTACTGCTCCACGATCTTGTCGACATTTCGGGTGTTCACAACGGCGATCATTTGGCGGGCTTCTTGTTCGGTCAGCTGCGTCATTTTTGTCTCCTCACATATATAAGGGCCGCCATAGGGTATAAGTAAGGGGATGTCCCGCCTTGGCACGGCACACGCCTCGTGGGGCCCCGCTTCGAACGTCGGGAACCCCCCGGCTCCTACCCCTCCCTAGAGATGGAACAGCAGATGAAAACCCGGGCCGACGAGCTGGGCAAGGGGGCTAGTGAGCTCGGGGGCGGCGCAAAGGTATGGGCTCCGGGGCGAAGAAGGGATCGCGTTTCGACAGGCCGCCAGAGCGGCTCGAGGTGCGTTCAAACTCTCGAACCCTCAGCGGACGGGAGGTTCGGTTGCCTCTCGGCAGCTCCGATGCTCGAACCCCCGCTGAGGGGAATGTTCCCATCCCGCCTCGTGTGACATGATGGAGTCGGGGTGCTCGGGGGAGGCCGAACGGAGCGAGCAGCGGCGGAAGCTTGCCTGCGTGCATGCCTCGTGCGACGAGTTCTTCGCGGACACTCGCAACCGTGGGCGCTTCTCTCATCAAGGGCTCCGGTTCGCTACGGTCGGACGATCGGCCGTCGAGGACGCCGCGCTCGGGCCGGACTCGGACGATTCCATCACGACGGTTCGAGTCTGCTGGTAGATGTACCGCCTGCCTCGCAGGGCCGAGATGAGGGCCCCGAGGGCGGTCGTGGCCCCCGCGAACAGGAACGAGTCCTTCAGGGCGCCTCCGAAGGCCGGCGCGATGGAGTTCGCGAAGAAGGTGGGAGCCAGGAGGGCCGACATCACGGAGGGCGCGAGAGGCTGCCATCCCGGGGTGGTCGCGGCCACGATCAGGTACGTCTGCATCGGATTTTCGCCTAAGAAGGCTCCGAAGAGGGCGCCGGTCGGACTGGCCGACATCAGGCCGCCGAGGATCTGGAGGTCCGGAGGTCCGACGCGGACGGCGGAGAGCGCGTTGGTCACCGAGCTTCCGAGACCCGCCGATAGGCCCAGGATGACGACCGTGAAGAAGAGGGCCAGCGAGAGTTGCTGGCCGGTGTTCTGCAACGTCGCGAGCATTCCGGACGCCGCGCCGCGCTCTTCGGCAGGAACGGAATTCATGACGGCCGCTGCGTTCGGTGCGGCGAACATTCCCATTCCGCAGCCTTGCACGTAGAGCAGCAGGCCCACTTGCCAGTAGACGAAGTCCACCGGGATCAAGAGGAACACGAAGAACGTGGCTGCAGCGACCGCCATTCCCACGGTCGAAAGCGTACGGGCCCCGCTTCGATCCGATAGCCACCCGCTCAACGGGGCCGCCGTCAGGAACCCCGCGATCATCGGCATCATCATGATCCCCGCCCAGAGGGGAGTTTCCGCGAGCGAGTAGCCGTGCAGCGGGAGCCAAACCCCCTGGAACCAGACCACCAGCAGCAGCATGACCCCCCCGCGCGCGATCGAGCCCAGCAGCGCGGAAGAGATCCCTGCGGAGAACGCGCGTTCCCGGAACAAGTGAAGTCGGAACAGCGGATCCTTCACTCGACCTTCGATGAACGGGAAGATCACGAGCAGCAGGATCCCCGCCCCGAGGCCGGCTAAGACCCAGGGGCTGGACCATCCCGTCGGAGACGAGCCGTACGGGAGGAGCCCGTAGGTCGTGGAGATCAGTATGAGCGTGATCCCGGCGGCGAACACTCCGTTACCGACGTAGTCGATCTTCTGGTTGGCCCGGCGGATCGAGGTCTCGCGGAGCCGAGCGTACGCCCACACCGTCCCGAAGACCCCGACGGGCACACTGATCAGGAAGATCAGGCGCCAGGTCGGTAGGACGAACGGACCGATCGGGATGTCGGGAATCGACGCCAGGACGCCACCGACCACGAGGCCGACCATCGAGCCGCCGATGTAGGCGACCTGGTTGAACCCGATCGCCTTCCCTCGTTCCTCCGGCCCGAATGCGTCGGTCAAGAGAGCGGTCGAGTTCGCAAAGAGGAACGCGGCCCCGACTCCCTGGATGAGCCGGAATCCGACAAGCATCCATGCCCCGGTCGTGCCGGAGAACGGCTCGACGAACAGTAGGATCGAGGCGGTCGAGAAGATCGCGAAGCCGGCGTTGTACATCCGGGCGCGGCCCCACATGTCGGAGAGCCGGCCGACGGTGACGAGCAGGGTCGCCGTCACGACCCCGTAGCCCAGCAGCAGCCAGATCAGGATCGGGAAGCTCGAGGGGGCGAACGGGTCGACCCCGAGGCCCCGGAAGATGACCGGCAGCGAGATCAGTACGATCGTGCCGTCGATCGAGGCGAGGAGGGCTCCGAGGGTCGTGTTGGAAAGGACGGTCCACTTGTATTCCGTACTCAGCCGCCCCCTCCACGTTGATGAGAGTCGTCGTGGAGCGCGGCCGTGAGGGCGGATAGCCCCTTCGCCAGCGCACGCCGCTCCTCCCGGTTCATCGCGTCATCCAGAGACCGATGGGCCTCCCGTCGCGTAAACCTCGCTTCCTGGTACAGGCGCCGACCGGCCGGCGCCAGTTGAACGAGCACTACCCGGCGATCCTGCGGATCGGCGGCCCGTCGAACCAGGTGCCGAGCCTCCAGTCGATCGATGACATCGGTCGTGCCCGCGGCCGTGATGCCGATCCTCCGGGCGATCTCGGAGGTCTTGGCCGGGCGCGGAGCGCACCGCTCTAGAACTACGAAGTCGGTGACCGACAGATCGAATCGCTCGAGCTGCTGGGTCCAGCGCTCCCGGAGCAAGAAGAAGGCCTCCCGTAGGAGCTGCCACGGAAGTTCCTGCGCCGCCTCTTGTGGGCCGGCGCCCCGCGGGTCCTTGCGTCGCTGTAGAGCGGCCGCCACAAGAGAATCAATTAGATTCAGTATATTACGATTTCATAGTAAATTCCGCCGGGACATCCGAACCCTTGGGCATGGCGCTCGGGCACTGCTCGATCCGCGATCGGCCGGAAGCGGTCGGCGTATCCACCCGATTATCGTGTCTTCGGCAAACAGAAGGAAGCGAGTACAGGCGCAAGCCTACCGGTGCGCACGCCTTGCGCGATCAGCTCGCCCATGACGCTCGCGAACTTGAATCCATGTCCGGAGCAGGCACTCACGACGACGATGTTCGGATGATCGGGGTGGAAGTCCACGATGAAGTTCTTGTCCGTGGTGTTCGTGTACAGGCAACGAACCTGCCGGCGGGGCTCCGACGAGAGTCCGGGCAGTCGATCGGTTAAGAATCGTTGAACGGAACGAAGCTCGCGGGACGAAGGAGGAGGGCGGCGAGCGAGGTTTCGAACGCGCTGCCCTTCGTTTCCTCCAATTTTGACTCCATCTCCAACGTCCGGCGTTCCGTAGTGGTAACCTCCCTGAGGGCCGTACCAGACGAACGCGGGCATGGTTCGATACGACCCACGCGTTCGATCGCGGGCTCGGAACCAATACACCGTCTGCTGCTCCACTTCCAACGGAAGGCGGAGCGCTACGACCAACGTGGGCAGCCATGCGCCCGCCGAGAGGACGAGAGAGTGGGCGAGATACTCTCGAGTCGCGGTACTCACGACGATTCGGCCGCCCGACAACGGTCTCCACCGAACTACCGGGGAGTCCCACCGGAATCGGACCCCTCGGGCATGGGCCAATCGACGGTACGCGCGGATGGCCCGTTCGGGGAAGAGTACCCCTCCGCCGGGATCCCAGAACGCCGCATCGTCTCGGGCGAAGCGAAACGCCGGGAATCGTTCCTGGGCGCGCTCGGGATCCAAAAGCTCGTGACGGAGCCGATAGCGCCGGGCGCTTGATTGGGCGCTCGCTAGGGATTTCGAGCCTGAAGGAGCCGCGAGGAGTACCCCAGTCGCTCGAAAGATCTCCTCTCCCGCCTCTCGTCCGAGGCGCATCCATAGCCGCCGGGCCCGGAGAACGAGAGGAACGTAGGCGACTCCCTCCGCGTACGCAGTGCGGAGAATTCGGGTCCTTCCGTGCGACGAGCCGAAGGGGTGATTCTCGTAAAACCGTTCAAGGACGAGTGTACGTCCGGGGCCGTTGGAGAGGTGGTGCGCTGTAGAAGCTCCCATCGCCCCCGCGCCGACGACGATGTGGTCGTACGCTCTCGGTCGGCATCCCACATCCCGTACGGCCCTCGCTTTGTTATCTCTCCTCCCGGTCCGGACTTCGGTCGGCCTCGAGCGATTCGGGTGAGGCTCCCGGACCAGGACAAGATTCCCGAGCCGAGGGTCCGTGCAGCGAGTGGGGAGACCAGACTCAAGACCCCCGAGGGCTTGCTGCGACAGGTCACTCCCCATGACGAAGGAACTCCACTCGATGGCCGATGAACTTTCTCGCCACCTCGAGCTAGATACCCCACCGGTGCAAATCTCCTACCTGAATGAGGCCCCCGCGGGAGTGGCGACGCACCCCGGCAGCGTTCCTTCGGTCTGCACGTTCTTTGCGTACGGTACCCAAAGCGCGTTCGTCGCCCCCATCGTCCAGCACGAGGATTGTGAGATCGGCGCGTTCGTTCTGGGGATCCCACCGAAGGGAGAGCTGGGGACCCGGCTCATGGGAACGATCGGATCGATGCAGAAGGAAGGATACCTCAACCCGGGCGAGGAGGCCCGCGTACCTCACAACGCTGAGGCCCCCCGCTTCGTAGCCTACGGACCACTCGGCTCGCTTCCGTTCCCTCCGACCGGGGTGCTGATCTTCGCCCGACCCGCGGCCGCCATGCTGGTCGCCGAAGCCGCCGAATCGGGTGCGAACGCACCACCGGTGCCCCTGCTCACCCGCCCGATGTGCTCGATCATGCCGGTCCTGAACGCCGGCGCTCCGGTCGCGATCTCGCTCGGATGCACGGGGTCGCGGATCTATACCGACCTCGGGTTCGACAAAATGGTCGTCGGCATCCGTGGTGATCAACTCCAGGGGTTCGTCGAGCGGCTCGGCCGGATCGTTCGCGCCAATCGATGGGTCTCCCAGGAGGATTCGGCTCGCAAGTCGAAGACTCCGGGATCGTTCCACGCGCCGAAGAACTAGGCGCCGCGCCCGCAGCTCGGCGCTCGCGACCTAAGGGAGCCCTTCCGGCCCGGGGGCCGCGGAAAATCTATGCCCCATCCACGATACGAGGATCCATGTCGCCCGTTGCGAATCCGCCGCACGTGCCCGACCGTCGCGGACCGCTGAGCATCCTGGGAGTGACTATGTACATCCAGGTCACGGGTGCTGAGACCGGTGGATCGTACTCGATCATGGAGCACATCTTCCCACCCGGCGGCGGTCCGGAGTTCCTCCACACGCATCCCGCTCAGGAATCCATCATGATTCGGGAGGGTACGTTCGATGTCTACTCCAAGGGACCCAAGGGAAAGGAAGCGACCCGGGCCGGCCCGGGCGACGTGCACCACGTGGCGTCCCAAGGCGCCCACGGACTCAAGAACGTCGGAGATGCGCCGGGCCGAGCGTTCATCGTCTTCCATCCGGCGGACCTCCAGGAGAAGTTCTTCCTCGAGTTTGACGAACTATTCTCCAAACCCGCGGTCGCTCCGGACCCCACTCGCCTCAGGGCACTGTTCGCCAAGCACAATTTCGTCCTTCTCGAGCGCCCTCCGGGTATGTGAGCCGCGGAGCATGTACACGCCGATCGCCGTCCGAGGGGGTCCGACCGACCACGCCCTTCAGATAGCGCTCACGACTGCTTGAACGTAGATCGTACGACCTCCCCTGATTCACCGGAGTGTGGTTTGGAGAGGCCCGTCGAAGCGAAGTCGACAAGCAACTCTAATGTACTACTATTCACTACAAATTCAGGTGACCGGTGCTTCCCTTCGACCTGGACGAAATCCGAGTCGAACCGTCAAAGCACTTCCGTAACACCAAGATGAGGAAGTGGGACTGGGACATTCATGATCTCCGCGATGCGATTCGGCAAGCGGGTCGCGTGGTGCCTCGTGGACGACACAAGCTCGAGTTATGGACCCAGAAGGGAGGATCGAAGAAGCTTGTCGTGGCGTATTACGCAGAAGAGAGGTGCCTCCTCGTGATTACGGGGACGGAGGGATGAACATGCGATGTCCTGTCTGCGGAAAGGGAGACCTCCACCGGGTCGACGATATCATGTCCGAGATCGAGGGCCTGGCATTCGTGGAGAGAGGGCATCGGTGCTCTGCATGCGGAGAGGAGTTCATCGATCCCGACGACTCCCAACGAACGATCAAGGTCGCCCGTCGACTGGGCATCTGGGGTGAACCGCTGAAGCTTCACCGGAAACTTTCGCCGAGCGGTAGGGGTATCGTATTGCGGATTCCCGAGGATCTGCGACGTAGCATGAGCCTGAAGGGGACCGAGACGGTGTCCCTAGCCAAGATCGGGAAGAAGCGTGTCCTTCTCGAAATCGAGCCGTCTGAAGCCTGACCTCGTGAATAACGCCCTGGCAGGCTACGCGTTCCGCGAGCGAGTGCTTGTCAATCGAGACCACGCCCGGTCGGTTGATCGGTTCACTCATCAAGGCTGCATGAGCGCAGCCAACGTGGGCGGGCGCGCTACTTCGACTTCCAGCCGCCCCGGTTTCCACCGAGCGGGACCTGGCGCCTTCGTGCCGCAATCCTTCGCTGTCGTTGCTTCTGGTGGCGCTTCTTGCTGGCGGGCGTCGGCCGCTTTCGTGGGCTTGGCGTCATGATGGTCCCTTCTTCTCTCCAGTCGCAAGCGCCGATATCATCGCTCCATCGAATATTGAGCCGGTCGGGACCGTAGACTCCACCCCTATTCGCCGTCGGGATGAGGCAACAACCACTCCTCGAGCGACGCTGGCAAACGCATCAATCTGTAGGCGATGGCAACGATTCAGCTCGTCAAGGTTTGGATGACCTAACCCGGACCAGGCGGGGCGACTCGCGCGTCGCAGCCGGCGCTCCAGAGCAGGGAGCTTCTGTGTGACAAAATTCCCCTATATGAGTACACGGAATGAGTTCACCTCGACGTACTATCTTGGCGTAAGCTGAAGCAGCTCCCCTTACCTCGTTCGACCTGCTTTTCGAGCAAGGAACGTGCACGCCATCGTGGGGGCCGGCCCTGGAGCGAACTCAGTGCCCGTGCCGGTTTCTCAGGGCCCCCGTTCCAAGGCCGGGCGTGTTGAGGTGGGACTAGGGGAGTCTCCGGCTCCTCGGAACTCGGCGATGGATGCCCAGCGGGGGAAACGACGCTCGATGTAGAAGTCGAGGCTGTACCGGCTTGGTCCGTAGGTCGCGTTGATGAGGATCAGCCCGAGGAACGCAACGGCGTAGATCACTCCGGTTCCAACGTCCGTCCCACCAGCGCCTGATTGGTATGGCCCTCCGAAGCCTTCGGGGACGGCCCAGATCAGCAGACTCAGGATGACTCCGCCGGCGTAGGCAATCTTCCGCATGAAACCGAGAATCAGCGCGAGTCCAAGGAATACTTCGAGGACACCCACGGTATAAACGATGAGAGAAGGGTTCGCCGTCGCTTGAGCCACCCAGAAGGAATACCATCCGGAGAGCCAGCTCGGGGCGTTGGCCTGGGCAGCCTGGACGGCGGCGAGGAATCCGTCCACGAACCCGGAGGTGAACTTCAAAACCCCATCGATGAGCCAGATTACTCCCAGCAGGACACGGAAGATGGTCTTCAAGGGCCGGGCGTTGCGGACCCACCAGCCGTCTCGGCGGGCCATCTTTCTTCCGACCTCGATCATGGTTAGACCTTCTTCAACGAGTCAAAGTCAGAGACCCTTACTTAATCAGTCGGTCGGTCGGCCTTGACCCCGGAGAATCCGTGCAAAGAGATCCCCTGTTCCAGAGCGGGGAGTATGGCGAGGCTACATGCACTGTCACCACCAAACCGATCGTGGTTCGGTTCGTGAGTGCTTGAGCGCAGTGAGCGTTGGGCGGCGGGCTACTTCGCCTTCCAGCCACCCCGGTTTCCACCGAGTGGGACCTGGCGTCTTCGTGCCGCAATCCTTCTCTGGCGTTGCTTCTGATGGCGCTTCTTGCTCGCGGGCGTCGGCCGCTTTCGTGGGCTGGGCGTCATGGGTACATCCTACACCCTCCAAGCGTTCCCGCTGGATAGCGTCACTCCTCCAACATGGGACGCAGCATCCGGCCTGCGGAGCAGTTCCCTTTCTCCATCCACAAGGCTAGAGCGAATCGAATCCGCCTCGCGGGCTTCGGATCCAACCCTTTTCGCAGGTTCGATGCCCGCGTCCGGGGACTCCGTCCATGCCGACCTGCTGAAGTACCTGAGAGGAATCATTCGCGACCGGGTCTACGCATGCCGGTTCAGTTTTGTGGAGTTCTGGACGCCGACGGGGCCGCAGACGAGTTCATCCTAGCGTTCCTCGCCCGCCATCGGGGAGGTTCGGTGACCGCCGATCAGATCTGGAAGAGCTTGCACTCTCGAGGTCTAGCTCCTTCAGATGGTAGTCCGATCGGTCAGAACGACCCCGACGAAGGGGTCGCAATCGCGGAGATCAACCGTCGACTCGAGAAGTGGTTGGACGAGGGGTTGGTGGGCGGAGACCAGGAGCCGGAGTCGATTACCGGCATACGGCACTTCTGGGTTCTCGGCCACCCACAGACCAAGGGCTGACCTGCGCTCTCGTGAACAGTGATCTTGGTTGATCGGAAGGGCATGGCCAGCCTTCAGACACGCTTTCCCTTCGTCAAGGAGCGGAGAAGGCTGGGGCTTGTCGTGTGCGTCCACTGCACCCCTTCAGATCCTTCGACTGCGAGACCAAGATTGAAGCAAAACCGCAGGGCCCTGTTGAGGCGAGCCCGGCTGGTCGTGTGGCCCAGATCCTTCAGCCGCGCCAGAAGCCAGTTTCGGCTCACGGGATCGCCAGCCTCGGCGAGGAGCGACATCACTACCTCGGTCGTTCCAAGAGTAACATCAATCCGAGCGGCTGGGTGTGCGACTGCCATATTCTGTAGAAGTCGGGCCCAGTGATAAGAACTTATCCCCCCCCCCCTTGAATTTGGGACAAGGGGGGGCCTAGAGTAAGGTCCGGCGCCAGCGGCATGCGTCACGGAGCGAGTAGTCCCGCCCTTCGCTCATCTCGGCGAGCCTCCGATCCCCGATGGCTTTTTATCCATGTGTGGATACTGTTATCCAATCATGAATAACGCGCTCCAACACTCCCCCTCGCGACCAAGGGGATCCGTCGGTCACAATGCGCCTGCGCTGGACCGCATGCTGCGCCATCCGAGGCTCACCGCGTGGATGCTGGGGAATCCCAAGCGCAAATACACCATTCGCGAGCTAGCGAAGGCTACCCACGAGTCGTATGCTACCACCTGGAGAGTCGTCGATTTGCTCCA
>JABEUK010000111.1 GCA_013044425.1 Thermoplasmata archaeon
CACCCGACTCGTTCGTCTACGTCGCCCGCGACGAGTTCGACCGCGTCCTCTCCGAGGAAGGCCGGCGCGCGCTCGGGCTCTCCTAGCGCCCCCTCGGTGGTGGGGGCTCGGAGATAAACGGTCGCGGCGCTCCCGCGCCATCCCCATGGCCGGGTTCGAAGGTCGTGCCCACGCGCTCTATTCGGTGGGGCTCGTCGCGATCGTGGTCGGCCTCGTCGCGGCCACGCTCATCGTCCTCGGTACGACGAGCGAGACCGCCACATGTCCGGCCTTCCCGGCGTGCCTTGCGTCGCCCGCGACCTGGGTGGGTGCGGTCCACGAGATCGCAGCGGGCCTCCTCCTCGTCCTGATCGTCACGATGATCGCGCTCGCGGCGGGACTGCGCCGGGAGCACGGCCACCCCCTGGGGGCGAGCATCGGAGCGCTCGCGCTGCTCGTCGGAATGGCCTCCGTCGGAGCGGGGCTGGCCTCGGGGGTGATCCCCCTCGGCCTCGCCTCGATCCAGTTCGGGTTCCTGGCCGCGCTGATCGCCCTGATCGCGTGGGCGGCCCGGGACGCGCGCCGCATCTCGGGCGCCCCGCGGACCGTTACAGAACGCCCATCTCCTTGAGCTTCTCCGGCAGGTAGTGGTCCGTCACATAGTTGAGGCCGTACTTCGCGAGGGACTGCTGCTCGGCCTTCTTCCCGTTCTTGAGCATCAGCTCGATCTCCGAGCGCCACTCGGCCGTGGCGAAGCGCGGATCGGAGAGCTCGGCCTGCAGGGCCTTGATATCGACCTCGCTGAGACGGTCGGACGGAAGGTCGTAGTTCTCGATGTCGGAGGCGGTCACACCGAGGAACTCGGCTCCGGGGGTCGCCAGGTACTGGGAGATATGCGCGGTCTTGATCGCGCCGTAGGCAACGCTCGCGAAGATGCGGAACGACCAGGGGTCTCCGTCCGTGAACACCACTACGGGCAGCTTCAGCTCCTCGTTCACGCGCTTGAGGAAGCGGCGCGTCGAGCGGGCCGGCTGCCCCTTCAGATGCACGAGGAGCGCATCGTTCGCTTCGTCGAACCCGTTCTCCGCGAGCCGGTCGACCATCCCGCCGCACTCGATGGCGATGACGAACTTGGCCTTCGCCTTCACGAACTCGATCTTCTCCTTCTCGACGTTGGACGGGAGCGCGTATCCTCCGTCCCCGACGTCCTCCCGGCAGTTGATCGTCTTGACCGCACCCTTGCGGTTGCGCTCCCGGATCGTGATGTCGCCGATGATGCTGGCCCCGTTCTCCTCGGGGTGGAGGCGGAAGTCCTCGCGCAGGCGCGAGCAGAGGACCTCGAGGTCCTCGACGAGGAGGTTCGACTCATCCTCGCTGTGGAACTTGCCCTCCTCCCAGCCCTCGCTGATGTAGTAGAGCTCCCGCAGGGTCGATGTCTTCCCATCACGGGCCATCTCGTTGATGAAATCGACGAGGTAGAACGTCCTCAGGAGCATCAGAGCACCGTCGAGCTTGCGCGCGCTCCGCGTGCCGGTCGCCTTGCCGAGCCGCCAGACGCCTTCGCGCATCTGGAAGGCGATATTCTGCTTGGTCCTGAGCGGCAGGCGCATCCGGGGGATCTCCCCATCGACGAGCTGCGAGTGGATCAGCCGTGCGAGGTCGATCGTGGGCCGCAGGGCATCGGCCCGGACCTTCGGCTCGTCCTCAGCCTTCGTCTTCGGAGACGTGGGCGCTCGCTTCCGCGGCATCGTAGTCCACCTCCTCTTCGTCGGTCGGTCCGTTCGCAGCGGTCTCGGCCGCCTCGATGATGGCGCGGGGTAGACGAACGTCCCAGTCGCCGGGGAGCGGATCGGCGCCCAGGAGATGAGCTTCGTCGACCCCGGCCACGTAGAAATCGAGATCGTTGGCCTCGACGTCGGTCCGTGCCGGGAACCTCAGCTCGATCTGGGTGCGCGCGTTGGAGGCTAGCTTTTCGAGGGTCCACCAGGCCCGTCCCAGTCCGCGGTCGATCCCCTCGGGAGCCGGTGCGTACTCGGCGAGCGCGAGCGTCGTCGGGTCGATCTCCAGAAAGATCTCGAGGACGCGGGGCCGTGCCGTGTAGTTGGTGATCTTCACCGTGACCTGCACCGAGCGCGCGTCGGCAAGGACCGTCGGTTCGAGGGTGACCACATCCATGATCTTCGTGATCACCGGGGCGAGATCGGGCACGGGCTGATCGATCAGGTGGCTCGCCTTCTCCGCGAGCCGGGGCAGGATCTTCTGGATGATTGCGAACTTGTCGCTCGCGAACTGGCGCCGCCCGACCCGAGAGAGGTGGGCCTTCAGGTGACGGGCCGCGGCCTGGATCGCCAGCGTGAGTTCGCGGTCGAGGTCCTCGTCCTCCGCGAGCGCCTCCTTCGCCTCGCTCGTGAAGGGGATCTTGGTGGAGGCCACGTGTACGAGCAACAGGCACGGGCCCGCCGGGAGCCCGCTCCCACCCTTCTGATCGAGGCCGTAGCGTCGCCAATCGATCGCGGCGACCGCGCTCGTGATCGCGCAGGCACCCTGCTGGAAGAGGAGCGGGACCCGATTGGCGAACCGGAGCAACTGGAGAGGCTGGTCGGCCGGCAGACCCCCGCCGTAGACGAGACCGACCTCCACGAGGAACGGGAACCCCCCGCGAACCTTCGGTGGTCGGCTGACGGGAGGCGCGAAGAAGTCCGGTCGCACCTCGCCGAGCACGTTGCGCAGTCCGCGTTTGATGAGCATCGGGCCGATCGGGGAGAGGCCCTCCGCCGAAGGAGCCACCAGTTCCACGCCGCGAAGGCCGGCGAGGAGCTTCTCCTGGGCCTCGCCCGAGAGCGACGCCGGGGCCTCGCTGCCTTTGAGGCCGGCCGCGGCCACGACCTCCCGCGAGGCCCGCACGCTCACACCGGCGAGGTCGCGGGAGAGCATTTCGCGGATGTTCTCACGCTTGGAGGCCTTCAAGAGATAGCCAAGCTCGCCGAGCTCCAGTCCGTACGGATGCGGCAGCGTCTCCTTGGAGATGGGGGGGAGCTCGCTCGTCGCGCGCTCGAAGGTGATCTTGGTCCCGTCCGGCTCCACGAGAACGATCCGCGCGTGCGGGTTGACGATCGCCGTCCCGCGAAGGTACTCGAGCGGGGACTGCCGACCCCGGATGTACTTGGCCTTCAGGACGAGCTCGATGCGCGTGCCGTGCTCCCGGTCCCAGAGCTGGACCTCTTCGGAAACGATCCGGGGGAGGTTCTTCTGGGTATCGAGGATGAGCTCGAGCACGCGCGCTCCTTCCTCCTCGGCGATCTTCGAGGTGATCCGGGCCGGGCGAGCGGTGGTGAGTCCCGCGTACAGGACCGCCGCGGAGATTCCGATCCCCTGCTGGCCGCGTGCCTGGCGGTTGGAATGGAATCGGGAGCCGTACAGGAGACGGCCAAAGACGTTCGGGATCTCGCGGCGCACGATCCCCGGTCCGCTGTCCTCGACCGCCACCCGAAGCCGATCGCCGCCCTCGCCCTCCTTGGAGATCTCCACCCGGAGGTCGGGCAGGATCCCCGCCTCCTCCGAAGCGTCGAGGCCGTTGTCGACGGCTTCCTTGACCGTCGTCAGGAGGGAGCGTTGGGGGTTGTCGAACCCCAGGATCTGGCGGTTCCGCTCGAAGAACTCGGCGACCGAGATTTCGCGCTGCTTCGACGCCAACTGCTCGGCGATGGAACGAGCCGGGGCCACGAGAGTGCGAGGCACGAGGGACCTCTATAAGTCCAAGGTTGGAGTCGAACGAAGCTCGATTCGGACGGCGCGTCCCGGGGTCAGTAGAAGTAGCGGCGCACCGTGAGCATGTAGACCACCAAGAGCACGAGAAGGGCGAAGAGCACCGTGAAGGAGCCGGTCAGGAACAGGTAGGCGACCCCGGCGAAGGCGAACACGGTGACCGTCCACAGCGCCCAGACCTCCTGGCGCCACAGGCTGGTCGCCACTCCGAGGCCGACTCCGCCCACGACGAGCGTGATCATAGCGCCGAAGGCTCCCCCGAGAACTCCGGCGAAGTCGAGCGGGGCCGGTAGAACGCCCGTCGGCGTGGCCCATCCCATGTAATGGGAGATGAGGAAGAAGGCGGCTCCCACGATGGCGAGCATGCCGCCCGCCGCGATGAGGGTCGAGAGCACCGCCACGCCGATCGGGCGGCGTGGGACGTGGGCGAACGTCTCCCAGGACTCCGGAAGATGGTCGAATTCGTGGACCGTACCGTGGGCTGCCGGAGACATCGTTGGGGTCCCGTCCGAACCGTTCGATGCGGCGGAGGCGACTATGTAGGTTTCGCTCCAGCGGAACGCTCAGAACCGGCGCTCGGCCGCTCCGTGAGCCAGCCGCTCGAGCAGCACGCGGTACGGTCCCGGAGGGACCGGAGCGAGCGCGCGGATCGCGCGCTCGGCCCACAGCTGGGATTCGAGGGCGATCGGCTCTCGGACCCCCGCGGCATCGGCCAGCTCCCGCATGCGGATGAGGTGGCTCGCTTTCTTGTGTCGGCGCTGGAACAGTCGCTCGAACTCGGTTTGGCGCTTCGGGTCGAGCCGGGCGTAGGTCTCGATCGCGACGAGGGTGGGGTTTCCTTCCCGGAAGTCCGCGTAGAGCGGCTTTCCCAGCAGGTCCGGGTCGCCGTAGACATCCAGTAGATCGTCCCGGATCTGGAAGGAGATGCCGAGCGACCGGCCGTACGTACCGGCGGCGTCGATGGTGGATTGCGGAGCCCCGGCGAGCTCTGCGACCGAGGAGAGCGCGGCCGCCACGATCGACGCGGTCTTCCGTTCGACCACGCGAAAGTAGTGTTCCCGGCCGGAGGCGAGATCGAACAGGGTGTTCTCCTGGAGCACCTCGCCCTCGACCAGCTCCGCGCAGGCCTCCCCGCATCGGAGGATGATGGGCTTCGGGTACTCGGCGGCGAGCTCGAAGGCGCGCACGAACAGGTAATCGCCGGTCACGATGGCGAGGGCCGTCCCATACGCACGGGGCATGGACGGTCTCCCGCGGCGCAGATCGGCGTGATCGATGACGTCGTCGTGCACGAGGCTGGCGGTGTGAATGAGCTGGAAGGCGGCCGCGAGCGACAGCAGCGGCTGCGTGGAGGTGGCGCCGAGGGCGCGCGCCATCGTCGCCATCAAGAGCGGACGCACCCGCTTGCCGCCGGTGGAGCACGCGTAACGGGCCGCCTCGCCCAGTTGGGAGTACTGCGAAGCCAGCGCCTGCTCGACCCGCCAGTCGACGTCCGCGAGATCGCGAACGAGCACCGGGAGGAGCGCGGAGAGCTCGGCGAGGGCCTCCGCCCCGATCGTTTGTCGGACGACCGCCTCGAGCGCCGAGGAATCGATGCCTGCGTCCGGAAGCGGATGACTGCTCGTCACGAAGCCCTCCCGAGGCGGCGCGGCCACCTCAGGCGCATCACCGCATCCAAGCCCGACGCCCCAATATATCTCATTCCCAGGGTCAGGGCCAGGTCCGAACGGACGATCCGGTCGGTCGTTTCCTTGATCCGGTGGCCGCGGGCGAGGGGAGGCGCGAGGACCGAGCGCCAAGCGCGGTCGTACTCGGAGAGAGGCGCACCTTCCCGGGCGTGGTGCGCCGCCGCGCGACCCGCGAGCCAGCCGCTGAGCATCGCGGTCGGGATCCCGCCGCCGTTCGTGGCCATCACCAGGTTCGCGGCATCCCCGCAGAACAGGGCACGGCCGAACACGAGCGTGTCGGGCGGGGGCCCGATGGGGACCCACCAGCGGGTCCGCTCGCGGGCGACGCCGAGCTGCTCCCGCTCGAGGAAGCGGTCGAGCAGTGAACTGAGCGATTCGCCCGGTGGCAGCTCCGTGACACCGAGGCCGACGTTCGAATCCGTCGAGCGCGGGAACGACCAGGCGTACCCCCCGGGAGCCGAACGCCCGAAGTACAGGTCGATCTCATCGCCGCCGGCCCCGTCGGCGGTCGCGGTGATCATGCGGAACATCTCCCGGGAGGGCGTGAAGCCCACCGAGCGGGCTACGGTGGAGATCGGCCCATCCGCCCCGATGATGACCTTCGCGCGGACGGTCGTCCCGTTCACCATCTCGACCCGTTCTCCCTTCACGCGTGCGACCCCCACCGGGTAGCGGAGCTCGGCCCCGGCCCCTTCCGCTGCGCAGGCCAGGGCCTTGTCGAACGCCCGCCGGGAGACCATGTAGCCCGAGAGGGGGAAGCGGAACCGGCGGCCCGAAGGAGCGACGCACGCCATCCAGTGGATCTCCCGCAGGACCGTTTCCGGGGGGATCTGGAACGCCTCCCCGATCAGGTCGGGGGAGTGGAAGATGTCGGCGAGCTCGCCCGGGGTAGGCAGGAACTCGCCGCATTGGACCGGCTCTCCGAGCTCGGCACGCCGATCGAGCAGTAAGGTCCTCGCGCCCGATTCGACCGCCGCGCGGGCCGCGAGCGAGCCGGCCGGCCCCGCGCCGACGATCACCACGTCGAACTCCTCCATCGGACTCACGGTCCGGCGATGAGGAAGTGCTGCGCGGCGCTCTGGATCGGTCCGAGGATCACCTGGGGGAAGATGCCGAAGGTGACGATGACGACGGCGACGAGGGCGATCGTGCACGCACGAGCGTACCCGAGCCCGCCCACCGGCAGGGATCCGGGCGCCGGCGCGGCCGGGCCGGCCGCCGGGGCTTCCGCCACAGGATCCGGTGCGTCGAAGAACATCACCTTCAGCACGCGCCCATAGTAGAACACGGAGATCGCGCTGTTGAGCAGGCCGGCGACCGCGAGCCAGATGAAGTAGCCTTGCGCTTGGACGGCCGAGCTGAACAGCACGAACTTCGAAACGAAGCCAACCGTGAGCGGTACGCCCGCGAGGCTCAGGAGGATCAGCGCGAAGGCGACGCTCAGCCACGGGCGGCGCTGAGCGAGCCCTTTCCAGTCGGAGATGAGCGGGCCGACCCCGAGGCTCGCGACGGCGGCGACGACCAGGAAGGCCCCGGTCTTCATGAACGTGTGCGAGAAGATCTGCAGCGTGGCCCCGGCGATCGCCGGCGAGGTGGCGACCACGATGCCGATCATCATGTATCCGACCTGGCTGATCGAGGAGTAGGCGAGCATTCGCTTCATCTCCTTCTGCATCAGCGCGAGCACGTTGCCCACGGTCATCGTCACGACGGCGAGCACCCCGAGCACGATCTGGAAGATCGGCCCCGTGTTCAGCACTCCGGCGCTGAACGGGTTGCTGGTGCCCGTGCTCGAGAAGAACAGCACGGGTCCCAAGAAGACCAGGAAGAACGCAAACAGGCCAATCTTCTTGGTGCCGCCCGCGAGGAACGCCGAGACGTCCGACGGAGCGCCGTCGTACACGTCGACGGCCCAGGCGTGGAAGGG
>JABEUK010000112.1 GCA_013044425.1 Thermoplasmata archaeon
ATCTGAGCGAGCTCTCCCCGGGCGGCTTCTTCGGGTCCTGGGGGTGGCGCGGCCGGATGTGGACGCCCTCGCTCGGACCCATCGACGCGATCTATACCTCGCCGAAGGGGATCCTGATCTCGGCGGACTCGGTGCCTCTGTTCATTTCCCCTCGTGACCCGCCGGCGTTCGCGCGGGAGCTCTCCCGGCGCGTGCGCTCGTATCGAGCACCTCTCGCGGTCGATGTCGGGGCTCCGACGGGCCCGCGCGCCCCGGGGTCGATGTAGCGTTCGTTCAGTACCGCAGCATCGAAGGGTCGACCTGCTTCGCCCAGGCGTCGATCCCTCCGCGTAAGTTCCGCACTCCGGAGAAGCCGAGCCCGAGGAGGAGTTTCGTGGCCGCGCTCGAACGCTCCCCGCTCTTGCAGTACACCACGACGAGCCGAGCCCCGGTCACCTCGTTGAGGCGGTCGGGTAGCTCGAGGCGGGGAATCAAGTGGGCTCCGGGAAGGTGAGCGATCTCCCACTCCTCCGGCTCGCGGACATCGAGCAGGAACGGTGGTTCGGCGGAGTTGAGCTCCTCCGCGAGCTTCTCCGCGCTCACCTCAGGCACGTCCGACGGGGCCCGGGGCGTTCCGACCGCCGGGACACCACAGAACTCTTGGTAGTCGATGAGCCCCCTCTGCGTCGCGTGGGGGCCGCAGAGGTCGCAGTCCGGGTTCTTGCGCAGCGCGAGCTCCCGGAACGACATCGCAAGCGCATCGAACAGGAGCAGGCGTCCGACGAGGGGTTCACCGGCTCCAAGGATGATCTTGATGGCCTCGGTCGCCTGGATGACCCCCACGATCCCGGGCAGCACCCCGAGCACGCCGGCCTCGGCGCACGATGGAACGAGGCCCGGGGGCGGAGGCTCCGGGTACAGGCAGCGGTAGCAGGGGCCCGAGCGAGCGTCGAAGACGCTCGCCTGTCCCTCGAACCGATAGATCGACCCATAGACATTCGGCTTGCCGAGCAGCACGCAGGCATCGTTGACGAGGTAACGGGTGGCGAAGTTGTCCGTCCCGTCGATCACGATGTCGTACCCCCGAAGCACGTCCATCGCGTTCGTTGAGGTGAGCGGCTCGGAGTGAGCGATCACCTGCACCCCGGGGTTCATCGCTTGGAGCCGGTCCCGGGCCACGTCCACCTTCGCATGGCCCACATCCGCCGTGGTATACAGGATCTGGCGCTGCAGGTTCGAGACTTCGACCCGGTCGAAATCCACGAGGCCGATCTTTCCCACGCCGACGGCGGCGAGGTACAGCGCGGTGGGAGATCCGAGCCCGCCGGCTCCCACGATCAGAACCTTCGCGTCCCGCAGCTTCTTCTGACCTTCGACACCGACCTCGCTGAGGAGGAGGTGGCGACTGTATCGCAGCGTCTCGTCCTTGGACAGAGACCGCGTCCGGGCCCTGGCCGCGACGCTGCGTTCGGTGACGACCAGCGGGTTCGCGGCCCTCAGGTCGACCTCGCCCCCCCCGGCGATCGCCGGGACGATGGATACCACGTCTCCATCCTTCACGGGGGTGGCGTCCCGTTCCAGGTAGCGAATGTCCTCGTCGTTACGATATACCGCGACGAAGCTGCGGAGCTTTCCCTCCGGGGTGAACAGGTGACGACCGAGCCCGGAGTGGGTGGCGGTCATCCGCCGGAGCACCTCGCCGACCGTGGCGCCCTCGACGGGGATCGTGGCCGCCCCCCCCGCGAACGAGCGTAGCGGCGTGGGGATCTTGACCGAAACTTGCGCCATCGTGGGTACCTGGGTTCGTCCGTTCTTGAGCTCTCGGTATCGTTCAGTTCAGAGGCTGGTGCGGAGAGGAGCTGCCGACCGGAGCGGGATCGCACGGAACTCTCGGGCCTCCGCCTCGAGCTCGAACGCACCGATCTCGCCGGCACGACCCCGTTCGACGTTCTGGACGAGGTAGACGTACCAGGGCCAGGCGTGATCCTGGTCGAACGTAGAGGGCCGTGCCGGGTGATCCGGGTGAGAGTGATAGAAGCCGAGGACGAACAACGAAGTGCCCTCGAGGCCGTCCTCGACCCGCTGCAGCTCCTCCGGTCGGATCACGAAGCGTCGCCGTCGCTCCCCCTCGTATTCGTTCGCCGCGCGCTCGATACGTGTGACGTGGCGGTCGTCGTTGTCGGCGGTACCGACGAGGAACCCGCAGCACTCGTCCGGGTACGTCTCCTCCCCGTGGTGAGCGATCTCTTCCATGAGCCCGGAGGCGAGGTGTGCGACCGTCATCGGTCGATCTCCGGGCCCGTGGGGTCCGCAGCGTCCGGCAGGATCGTTACGATGAACGCCTCCGGCTCCGCGGCACCGAGTGCGAGAGAGGCGGCGACCGCGGCGCCCGCGGAGCGACCCACCGAGATCCCCTCGTCCCGGGCGAGCTCGCCCTGGACCTCGATCGCCGCCTCGGTCTCGATTCGCATCGTCGCATCCACCCACCGCTCCTGGTACGTGGAGGGTCTCAGGGCGGACGGGAGGTGCTTGAGCCCCTCGATCCCGTGCATTGGGCTGGTCGGCTCGACGCCCACGACCCGGATCGTCGTCCGCTGC
>JABEUK010000113.1 GCA_013044425.1 Thermoplasmata archaeon
ACACCCTTTTTGGCACCAACACTTCGACCCTGCCGGTCGTGGAGCTCGCGATGACGACGAGCCGCCCGGAGAAGGTGTGCGTTGATCTTGCGCGCTCCTCAGCCCCGTCGCCCCACCAGCGTCGACGGGTCACGGTAAGGCTGCTCCCGTCAGGACCTGACCCGGTGCCCGTGATGGATAACCGCTAGATCGCTCCTCCGAGCGATCGTCGCAGTGCCCGCGGCCCAGTAGAACAGAGCGTCGACGAAGCAACGCAAGACGCACTCCTCCCCCGAACGTCGCTCCTACCTGTCACCCCCGCTAAGGACGGTTTCGGTGTACAAGGGGACGCCCAACCCCCCGGTCAAGCCTAGCGGACAACCAACCTCGCCACCGTATTTAGCATGGGTCCCGGGGAGGAGGGAGCCACCGGCCCGCACCGGCCCGCCGAGCGCGGTCGAGACGATAGGTAAATAGCGCGGCCTCCCTCGCGCGGGTCGTGGATATCGAGGAGCGGGTCGAGCGCATCGGTCGGCGGACCCAGGAAGTGCTCACCCCGGAGGAGCTACGCGCCCTCGTCGCCACGAACGACCGACCGCGGGCGTACATCGGCTTCGAGCCGTCGGGAATGCTGACGGTCGCCCACTTCATCACCGCGGGCAAGATCCGCGATCTCCAGGAGGCGGGGTGCGACGTGACCGTCTTCCTCGCCGACTGGCATGCCTGGATCAACGACAAGCTCGGGGGCGATCTCGAGCGGATCCGGGCCTCGGGCCGCTACATGCAGGCCGGCTTCACCGCGCTCGGGGTCGACCCGGAGCGCGCCCGCTTCCGATGGGCGAGCGAACTGACGGACCGGGCCGACTATTGGGCCCGGGTCGTGCGGGTCGCGAAATCGACCACCCTCGCCCGGACGAAGCGGGCGATGTCGATCATGGGGCGCAGCGAGGAGGAGGCGACTCTGGACACCTCCAAGCTGTTCTATCCCGTGATGCAGGCCGCCGACATCTTCGAACTTCCCGCCGACATCGCCTACGGTGGGATGGACCAGCGACGGGCCCACGTGCTGGCGCGCGAGGTCGCCCACCAGCACGGGTGGCCCACTCCGGTGGGCATCCACACGCCGCTGCTCTCCTCGCTGAAGGGTGGAGGCCGAATGGATCCCGCCAGCGGCGCGATCGAAGGCAAGATGTCGAAATCGGACCCGTCCACATCGATCACCCTGCCGGCGACCTCCGAGGAGATCGCCGCGCGTATCGCCGGGGCGTTCTGCCCCGCAAAGCAGGTCGAGGGAAATCCGATCGTGGAACTGGTGGAGTACGTGATCCTCCCGTGGCTCGGATCGATCGAGATCCCTCGGGCGCCGAAGTACGGCGGACCCCTCACGTTCCAGGATTCGGCCGGCTTCCGGGCCGAGTGGGAGGCCGGAAAGCTCCACCCTCAGGACCTGAAGTCGGGCGTGGTGGTCGGGCTCGACCGGCTGATCGAACCGGTCCGTCGCTACTTTACTGACCACCCCGAGGTCTCCCCAACCTCGTTCCTCGGGCCTTCCCTACGGGCCTTCCCTAGATAGATAGCGTAGGAGCCCCATGGGGGCTGGGGTCTGCGAAGGCCTCGCCCATGCCCGAAGGGACCGCGCCCGGGGGATTCGAAGCGTTCGGTCGCGGTGGGCCGGTCGGGCTCGTCCTCGTCCACGAGATCTTCGGCTACACTCCCATCATCCGGGGGGTCGCGGCCTCCCTCGCCCACGAGGGGTTTCCCACCGTGGCGGTGGACCTCTACGGTGGTCGAACCGCCCAGAGCCTGGAGGGGGCGCTCGCGATGCAGGGCGCGCTCACGGAGGCCCACGTGCTCGCGATGCTCGACCGGGCGAGGGTGGAGGCCCGCGCACGCCTCGACCCGGGGGCGCGCGTCGGTGCGATCGGCTTCAGCATGGGCGGTGGGTACGCGCTCCTCGGGGCCTGTCGGCTCCCGTTCGATTTCTGCGTCGATTCCTACGGCCGCATCGAACACCCGCAGGAGGTCAACGGGCTCCGGGGGCCGCTCCTCCTGATCCTCGCCTCGGATGACGAGAAGGTCACCGGGTGGGCCTTCTCCGCGCTCCTGCCCGCTCTGAACCATGCCAAGCGGCGGGTCGACGTGCAGGTGTACCCTCAGGTCCGTCACGCGTTCCAACGCCCGGGTTGGGAGGGCCACGAGGATCGAGCCGCGAACGACGCCTGGAAGCGCACACTCGAATTTCTCGGCCGGGTACGCTCCGAACCCGGCTACCTGCCCTCCGCGGAGGCGGCCGCGTCCCTTCCCTCGCCAGCCTTAAGTAGCGGTCCCCCTACGCGCTCCCACCCGTGAGCCGAGGATCCCCTTCGGGGGTTCCGCTGACGCGAGGTACAACATGGCGCGACCAATCTACGTACGGTTCGAGACCCCGAGCGACGTTGCCGACAAGGCCCTGCAGCTCGTGCAGGTGGCGAGCGAGACCGGGAAGATCCGGGTCGGGACCAACGAGGTCACCAAATCGAGCGAGCGGGGCGAGGCCAAGCTCGTGGTGATGGCGGAGGACGTCGACCCGGTCGAGATCCTGGTCCACGTCCCGATGCTCTGCGAGGAGAAGCGGATCCCGTACGTCTATGTCAGCAAGAAGCAGCGGCTCGGCCAGTCGGCCGGCCTCACGAAGTCCGCCGCCTCCATCGCGATCGTCGAGCCCGGTGACGCGAAGGCCCTGCTCGAAGAGATCATCAATGCGTTCCCCACGCTGAAGAAGTAGCGGGCGCGGAGCGAGCGAGGTCCCAGGCGATGGCGGATGACAAGGGAAGTGCGGCGGAAGTCGTTGAGCTGATCGGCCGCACCGGAATGGCCGGCGAGGCCACCCAGGTCAAGGTCCGCGTGCTCGCCGGTCGCGACCGCGGCAAGATCATCACACGCAACGTCGCCGGCCCGATCCGGATCGGGGACGTGCTGTTGCTGCGGGAGACCGCGCGCGAAGCGCGAAAGCTCTCGATCCGTTAGGGAGCTGGAGGGAAGCCGATGGTCGTCAAGCGCCAGTGTTCGTTCTGCGCGGACGAGATCGAGCCCGGCACGGGCATGATGTTCGTCAAGCGGGACGGCACGGTCTACAACTTCTGCTCCGGCTCCTGCCGCAAGCAGCAGCTCCATCTCGGACGGGTCGGCCACCGCCGCAAGTGGACCCGCGCCCACGCTCAGAAGAAGGCGACGGAACAGGCGGGTGGCCGAGCCGCCCAGAACCGGGCGGCGGCGGCCAAGGCCGCCCAGAAGTCCGAGCCGGTATCGCCGGTACCCGTGGCACCGGCCCCGGCGCCTACGGAGAGCGCGCTCGAGCCCGCCGGGTCCGAGGCCCCTGCGCCGTCGCCCCCGGCCACCGAGACGAAGCCGAAAGCCCGACGGCGACCGAAGGCCGAAGCCGTGGACACGGATTCCGCCTCCCCGTAGGCGTGACGCTGCGAATCTAGGTGCGCCGTCGAACGGACGGTCGTCCCCTACCGCTCACGGGGGGGTCGCGAAAGCCATCCGGGAACGGGGAATGTCGTAGGTGACGTCGTACCGTCTCAGGAAGGCGTCACCGAGGAGACCGTCGTAGATGATCTCCTGGAACATCACGTCGAGATCGCGTTGGGAGATGCTCGGCGCATCCCAGAGGCTGACGGGATCGGAGATCCGAGCGAAGCGTCGGGTGTACGCATAGCCCGTCTCGTCCGTTCCTTGAACCGTCCGCACGCCGTCCGCATCGGTGCGTAGGCCGAGGTCGGTGAGGAACCCCGCGTTCAGGATGAGGGAATCCGATCCGCTATCGATCTCCACGCTCGCGCGGCGGCCGTTCGGCAATCGCAGGTCCGTGAACGCGCTGACCGACGGGCCGTCGCGGTCGACCCGGAGGGGGACCTCGCAGGAGGCGGTCGGTTCCGTGTCGGCCGGTGGTCGCTGAGGAAGGGAGATGGTTCGGCCCGGACCGCCGATCGTGAAAGCCGTACCGTCGAAGAACTGCAAGGAGAGGAACCCCTCTACCCCGAACTGCGCGGATAACCCCGCAAGGTCGAGGATCCCCGCCGGGACGTGGTCCCGGTGGTGGGGGCCCATCGAAAGTCGTGGGATCGCGACGAGCGGAACGGAGATCGCCTGCCCGGACATCCGCCGGCCCGTATGGGTCGCACCGGTCCGGTGGGCCCCGATACGGGTCGCGAGCGCGCTCGAGATGAGGTTGACTCCGATGCCGGTATCGAGGACGAACCGCGTCTCGATCGAGGGGCCTAGCTGAACCGGCACTGCGGCGAGGTGTCCGGCCACCCGTTCGAAGCGCACGATCTCCTCCATCGATCTCTGGATGTCTTGCCCCCGAGCTCAACGGGTCGATATGAAACCGACCTCGGAACGCCGCCCTCAGCGAAGCTCGCGCGCCCCGGCGCGTTCCCGTGGAGCAGAAGAGGTAAGTTCCGCGTTGGACCGGTCGCCTCGTGGATCCCGAGATCCCATGGGCCTCCGCGAGCGATCTGGCGGAGTACACCTACTGCCCGAGAGCGTACTGGTACCGGGAGCACCCTC
>JABEUK010000114.1 GCA_013044425.1 Thermoplasmata archaeon
CAGTACGACTTCGTGATCGTCGGCGGGGCCGAGAAGCTGACGGACGTGCCGGACATCACCGGCAACCAGATCACCGACTCCGCCGCCGATCACGAGTGGGAGGTCGTCTTCGGCGCCACCCTTCCTGGCCTCTGGGCGCTCATCGCCCGGCGCCACATGCACCAGTACGGGACCAAGCGCGAGGAGTTCGCGGCGGTTCCCGTCCACGATCACGAGATGGCGGCCAAGAACCCGAACGCGCACTATCGCAACAAGATCACGCTGGAGCAGGTCCTCGGGGCCACGCCGGTCGCGCAACCCCTCGGCATGCTCGACTGCGCCCCGCTCTCGGACGGAGCCGCTGCGGTCGTGCTCGGCCCGATGGAGGTCGCGCGCAAGTACACGGACACTCCGATCCACATCTCGGCGAGTCAGGTCGCGTGCGACACGATGGCGGTCCACCACCGGCGGGACATTACGACGCTCGATTCGACCGCCGTTGCCGCGCGGCGTGCCTTCCAGCAAGCCCGACGAACGCCGAAGGATGTGCAGATCGCCGAGATCTTCGATGGGTATTCCATCGGAGCCCTCGTCGCGCTCGAGGATATCGGGTTCGTGGCGAAGGGGGCTTCGGGCCCCGCCTTCGCGGCCGGCGAGTTCGGCCGTGGCGGCCGGGTGGTGGTGAACTCCTCCGGAGGGCTGAAGGCCCAGGGACGCCCGTTCGGAGCCGTGGGGGTAGCGCAGGTCGTCGAGTTGGTCCGTCAGCTCCGCGGAGACGCCAAGGACCGGCAGATCGCCGGAGCGAACCTTGGGCTCGCGCACGATGTGGGCGGGACGGGGGCCACGAGCGTGATCCACCTGCTGGAGAGGACCAATTAGGAGGGTACGATGTCGATCGCACGATTCTGGCGCGAAACGCCTCGCCGGTACAACCTCGGTGGATCGAAGTGCTCGATCTGCAGCACCGTGTACTTCCCTCCCCGCTCCGTATGCCCCACCTGTACGCATCACCGCCGCTCGATCGGCAAGATGCAGCCGCTCCAGCTCTGCGGGGAAGGGGAGGTCTTCTCGTTCTCCATCCTCCAGGACGCAGCCGAAGGGTTCGAGATGCAGGTGCCGTACGTGCTCGCGCTCGTGAAGACGGTGGAGGGGCCGATGCTCACCGGGCAGATCGTCGACGTCGACCCAGCCGAGGTCGAGATCGGAATGCCCGTCCACGCGATGTTCCGCAAGCTCCGCGAGGAGGGACGGGCGGGCGTCATTCACTACGGCTACAAGTTCGCGCCGTCGACCGCCGAGGACCGCCGGCCCCGCCGGGGAGGCTCCAACGAGCCGTCCCCGGTGACGGAGCCCCCCGAGGGGAGCCGAGCTCCAGCGTGAGGGATCGGACGAGCTCCGTGGACGCGCACGAGAACGACGGGCCGCCGGCCGACGAGGAGCGGGCCCGGACGTATGCCGAGGGGTTCGGTGCGGGAATCCGCACCGCGCTCAAGGATATCCTTCAGTACGTCTCCCAAGGCTACACCGTTTCGGAGCTTCGCCTCCTCGTGCAGGGCCGGCTCGCGCGGCTCGGCGACGAGGTCGAGCTCAAACGACGGAGCCTGCTCGGACCCCTCCGAACGCGCGCGGACGTCCTCTTCGCGACCGGGCCGCCGCCTCCGCGTCGCTGGTCCCCGGGGGGCGCGGTCGTCCGCGTCGTTCCTCGCCAGAGCTACCTCGTCAACGAACCGCAACCCTCCCGCGCCCTCGCGCTGCTCGCGGGGGCCATGGCTGATTTCCCACGGACGATCCTGCTCTCCTTGCATCCTCCCGCGTTGCCCGGACTGCCCTCCGCGCGCCGCGTCGAACTCAGTCTGACCTCGGTGAGGGCGCCGGGCGAGGCCGCCCACCCGATCCCGTTGGGTCAGATCGGCGGCCGCCTGCGCGAAGCGATGGCGGGAGGAGCCCTCGTCTACATCGACGCGCTCGACTTCCTGCTCGCCGAAGAGCCGACCGACACGATGGTGCAGTTCGCCGCATGGCTCGCCGACGAGGCGCGCAGCACCGACTCCGCCGTTGTGGTGTCGATCGATGCCGCGGCGCTCGATCTCAAGCAGTTCACCCGCATCCAGCGAACGTTCTCGGCGCAGGCGTGAGCCGGAGGAGTTCTCACCGATGGACATCGCCTTCTTCACCGATTCCTACCTCCCGACGCGGGACGGCGTTGCCGTGACCGTCGATGGCCTCGCGCGATCGCTCACCCGGCAGGGCCACCAGGTCCACGTCTACGCGCCGCACGCGGTCCGCGGAGAGCCGACCCGGGAGTCGATGGAAGGCGGGGTCCGGGTCGTGCGTTTCCGCTCGGTACCGGTACCGCTGTACCCCCAGTACTCCCAGCCCTTGTTCTCCTCCGTCCTTCCGCTGTGGGCGCGCCCGGCCGAGCGGGTACTATCGCGAGCCGATGTCGTCCACGTCCACTCCCCGGGGTTCATCGGCAGCATCGGCTTCCTGCTCGCCCGCCATCTGCACGCTCCGCTCGTCGGCACGTTCCATACCAACCTCGGCGCGATGCAGGAGAGCGTTCCGTCGAAATGGCTGATCCCCACCTTCTTCCGCCTCGCGTGGTGGTACAACGTCGGCCTGTACTGGCGGTGCAACATCACGACCGCCCCGACCGAAGCGGCGCGCTCGGCGCTGCTGGCCCATGCCTCCAAGCCGTTCCGCCGTCCCATCGAGGTCATCCCGAACGGCATCGACCTCGACAATTTTCACCCCGGCCTAGCCGTACCCGACTGGAGGACGCGCTGCGGCCTTCCGCCCCGCCCCTTGGTCACCTACCTCGGGCGGTTGACGGTGGACAAAGGCGTCCACCGCTTTCTGGACGCGATCGCGACCGCAGCGGATCTCACGGACATGGTGGCGATCGTCGGTGGGACCGGGCCCGAAGAGACGACGGTACGCGAACGGATCGCGCGCGATGCTCGTCTCTCCGAGCGCGTACGCTACGTCGGGCCGGTGGCCGAGGCCGAGAAGGGAGCGCTGCTCGCCCAGTCGTCGATCTTCGTGCTTCCGTCGACGAGCGATACCGCCAGCATCGGGATGCTCGAGGCCATGGCCTGCGGGACCCCCTGCATCGGCCCGGATGTCGGCGGGCCCGCGGAGATCGTCCAGGACGGGGTCACGGGGCGACGGGTCGCCGTTCAGGACCCCGCGGCGCTCGCTCGTGCGATCGTCACCCTGGTCGATCGTCCCGAGGAGCGGCGTCGCATGGGAGAGAACGCCCGCACGTTCGTTCGAACGACCGCCTCGATCGACGCGATGGCAGCGCGAGTGTCCGAACTCTACCGGCGACTGATCGATCCAGGGGCTTCGCCGGGACCATCCGCGCCCGGTTAGCTCGTGGACAAGGCGCGGGAAGACGGGCCTGTCGGGAGCTTCCGTCCCCGGCGGCCGTCGCCGTGGGACCTTTGAACCCGAGTTTGCTGGCTTAGAAGGCCAGTGCTTCATCCAAGCTAAGCTACAGGCCCGGAACGGCGGTACGAGCCGTCGCCCCTTAATCCTTGGCTCGCGCTCGGCGACTTCCGGCCGAGGCGATCAGGTGGGCGAGGCGCAGCGGTTCCGGCCAAAACCCCCGCACCGTGGTCCGCCGGATCAGCGCGATCGCGTCGACCCGACGGCCGCCCGCAACGCTCGCGAAGATCGGTCGCCCGGAGGTGGGCACCCGGAACAAGCGATGGGTCGTGAGGAGCGCGTAGCGACGTCGCGCGTCCCGCGGGAACCACTTCACGAGGGCGGCCCGCATCCGTGCGAGGTCCGGGGCCCGGCGCGTCAGGCTGACGACCGGTAGACGGAGCTCGCTCGCGAGCCGATCGAGATCGACCACGTTGAACCCTCCGAGGACGACTCCGTCCACGAGGACCGCCCGGAGATCGGCGAGGTGTCCGCTCCGCTGCACGATCTCGATCGCGCGCTCGGTCGCGTCGTGGCCGTCGACCTCGACCGAGCCCACTTCGACGGCCTCGACATGCTCCGGCGCTGAGACCGTGACCGCGGCGATGGGTGCCCGACGATCCATGCGCCGGAAGGCACCGTCATCGATGCCGACGACGCGGATATGCGGTTTCACGAGCGCCCGACGCAACGATATGACCCTGCGCGAGGTCGTTGCCGCCGGATGTCGTCGGACGTGCTCGCGGTCCGGTGCCCGCACTGCGGCACGAACTTCGGCGTTCTCCCCGGTTCGGGTCCCGCGACGCAGTGGATCCCGTGCCCCCAATGCCGTACTCCCGTGCCGGTCGTGCTCCCGCGCGACCATCCGCCCCTCTTCAGCTGGGAGATCTATCCCGGCCTATATCCGAGCTACATTCCCCCACGGCCGCCTCGGGTGCGTCGCCGGCCGGCCACCATCTACGTCCTCCTCGCGTCGCTCGTGATCTGCGCAGGAGTCGCCGGTGCGTTCGGCACCATCGCGGTCCTCGCCCAGCAACCGTCGACCTACACGGTGAGCGGAACGGTCATCGCTCCGAACGGCTCGCCGCTTGCGGGAGCTCAGGTCGAGCTGACGACGGAAGCGAACCAGTCCTCGAGCTTCACGACGGGGCTCGCGGGGACGTTCTCATTTACGAACGTGCCGGTCGGCGGGGTCCTGATCAATACGACCAAGCCCGGCTACGCGTACACCGCGGTCTACCTCTTCCTCTCCACGGTGTACGTATCGGGGGGCTCGTCGACCGGGATCTCCCTGACCTTGAATCCCGCACCAGCGAACAGCACGACGATCTACGTCACTCCGTTCCCGACGCTCGAATCGTTCGTGGCGGACCTGGGGGCGGCGGCCGGATTGCTCGCCCTCGTCGCCCTCGTCGATGGGTACGCGATTCTCCGCACGCGTCGATCCTCGCGCCCGATCTTCGGTGTTGCGGCCGGGTTCGGATCGCTCCTCGCTCCTCTACCCATCGCGCTCCTGAGCGTGGAGGTGGCCGCGCCGGTCCCGTCCCTGATGACGATCCCGATAGCGGTTCTCGGCGGTTTCGCGGCAGGGATCGGGCTGATCGAGATGGCCCTCGCCGGTCAGGCTTCGGAGACGGCCTAGTGCGAGCCCCGCGGATCCAGCGTCGCGCGCCGCGTGTTCTTCTCGATCGGGCGTCGGGTCCGATAGCCTCCCGAGAGCGGGTGGTAGTACGCCACCCGATCCTCCCCGCGCTGCCAACATAGGAACACGAGCTCCCCGTCGATCGTTCCGTAGAAATCGATCAGGCCGCTATCGAGGTCCTTGATCTCGATCCCTTCCTCTCGCAAGGCCCCGACCCGGTCCTCGATACCCTGCGTGAGTCGACGCCATTCCAGGTCCAAGCGGTCCTTGTGCTCGCGATCGGGTAGATCCGGCGAATCGATCTCCGGCCCCCAGAACGATGCGAGCCGGTGGACCTCCTCGTGCACCGCGCGCAGACGATCGACCATGACCCGAAGCTGAGGCAGCACTTCGTCGAGCTGGGGTAGGCGGGCGTTGGCTTCGTCGACCGTCCATCGCCGAGCGATGG
>JABEUK010000115.1 GCA_013044425.1 Thermoplasmata archaeon
AAATCGGTCGCCGTGAACGGTCCGGAATGCATCGTCTGCGAAGCGTGCCTGTTCGAGTGCGAGGGCGAGTGCATCGTCATCACGGACGATGAGGGCCACGTCCACAACTCGATCTATAAGTGAGCCGCCCCGACGCGTGTTCGCGTCGGCATTTGGGTCTCCCTTCCGGGCGCGCCGGCACGGCGGCCGGAGCAGGCCTTAAATAGGCTCTTCCCAGAGCGAGGCGCCGTGCCCGATACGATGAAAGAAAGTGCTCGCACTGTCGTGTTGGGAGAGCGCGAGCTCGCCATCGGATTCCGCCTGGTCGGCCTGAAGGACGTCATCGAGGTCACCGAAGCGACCGCGGCGAAGGAGTTCCAGCGCGTGATGGGGAGCGGGGAGTTCGGGCTCGTCATCGCGAGCCAGTCGATCCGCCTCCAGCTCACGGAAGCCCAGCGCGCCCACGCCGACGCTTCGCTCCGCCCGCTCGTCGTCTTCGTGCCGACGCCCAGCGGAGCGTACGACGTCGAGGGGATCGACGCGCTCGCGAAGCGTGTCCTGGGCGTTTCACTTTCGGTTCCAACGTAGATCAAGGTGGGGAGGCATCGATGGGAGTCGTAGCACGGGTATCCGGGCCGGTCGTCATCGCCGAAGAGCTCGCGGGCGCGAAGATGTTCGATGTGGTCCGCGTCGGAACGCTCGGTCTGGTGGGGGAGATCATCCGCCTCGTCGGTGGGACCGCCACGGTCCAGGTGTACGAGGATACGACCGGCGTGCGGCCGGGCGATCCCGTCGAGAACACGGGCCAAGCGCTCTCGGTCGAGCTCGGTCCCGGGCTCTTGCAGTCCATCTACGACGGCGTTCAACGCCCGCTCGAGGTCCTCCAGAAGAACCTTGGAGATTTCATCACCCGAGGGTTCGTCGCGCCTCCGCTCGATGAGACCAAGAAGTGGGCCTTCACGGCGATCGCGAAGGTCGGGGCCGAGGTCGGGCCGGGCGAGGTGCTGGGCACCGTCCAGGAGACCGCGCTCATCCTGCATAAGATCATGGTCCCTCCTGGCTGGAAGGGCAAGATCGTCTCGCTCGCGAGCGGGAGCTACACGATCCGCGAGAAGATCGGGGAGCTCGAGACCGCGAGCGGCCGCCAGCCTCTGGGCCTCACCCAACGCTGGGTCGTGCGGATCCCGCGGCCCGTCGCGCGCAAGCTCCCGCCCTCGATCCCGCTCGTGACGGGCCAGCGGGTCGTCGATACGTTCTTCCCCGTGGCGAAGGGAGGGAGCGCCTGCGTCCCCGGCCCGTTCGGTTCGGGCAAGACCGTCATCCAGCAGCAGCTCGCCCGATGGGCGGACTCCGACATCGTCGTCTACGTCGGTTGCGGGGAGCGGGGCAACGAGATGACGGAGGTCCTCGCCACCTTCCCGAACCTGATCGACCCGAAGTCCAAGCGCCCGCTCATGGAGCGGACGATCCTCATCGCCAACACCTCCAACATGCCCGTCGCCGCTCGCGAAGCGAGCGTGTACACGGGGATCACGATCGCCGAGTACTACCGGGACATGGGCTACGATGTCGCGCTCATGGCCGACTCGACGAGCCGGTGGGCGGAGGCCATGCGCGAGATCTCCGGCCGCCTCGAAGAGATGCCCGGTGAAGAGGGGTATCCGGCGTACCTCGGTCGACGCATCGCCGAGTTCTACGAGCGCGCGGGCCGCGTCGTCACGCTCTCTCCGGAGAATCGAACCGGCTCGGTCACCGTCGTCGGAGCGGTGTCGCCTCCCGGAGGAGACTTCTCCGAGCCCGTCAGTCAGAACACCCTGCGCGTCACGCGGGTCTTCTGGGCGCTCGACGCCTCGCTCGCGTCGCGCCGGCACTTCCCGTCGATCAACTGGCTGCAGAGCTACTCGCTCTACGTCGGCGACCTGGAACCGTGGTACCAGGCCCACCTCTCCCCGGAGTTCGCCGGGCTGCGTCAGCGCGCCCTCGCCCTGCTCCAGAAGGAGTCCGAACTCCAGGAGATCGTGCAGCTGGTCGGAGTCGATGCGCTGCCCGAGCGGGAGAAGGGCATCCTCGACATCGCGCGGATGCTGCGCGAGGACTACCTGCAGCAGAGCGCCTTCGACGACGTGGACACGTACACCTCCATCAACAAGCAGTATCGCATGCTCCGCGCGATCCTCGGCTTCGCGGACCGCGAGCAGGATGCGATCGCCCGCGGGGTCACGGTCGCCCAGCTCCAAGGGCTACCGCTGCGGACCAAGCTCTCCCGGATGAAGTGGATCCCCGAGGCGGAGGCCGCCACCCAGTTCGAGGCGCTCGACGCGGAGATGACCGAAACGGTTCAGGGTCTGGTCGCGAGCGCGGGGGGTGCCTAGATGGCGCAAGGGAAGGCCGCACCGGGAAGCGGAGTTCCGATCGAGTACCGCACGGTCGAACGGGTCGCGGGGCCCTTGCTCTTCCTGCGCGATGTCGCCAACGCCGCCTACGGAGAGATCGTCGAGATCCAGCTCCCCGACGGCGAGCGCCGTCAGGGCCAGGTGCTCGATTCGCGCAAGGGGCTCGCCATCGTCCAGGTGTTCGGGCCGACGATGGGCATGAACATCGAGGCGACGAGCGTCAAGTTCACGGGTGAGGTCGCCCGACTCGCCGTCTCCGACGAGATGCTCGGCCGGGTCTTCAATGGCCTCGGAGAGCCGCGCGACGGCGGCCCGAAGATCGTCAGCGAGACCCGGCTCGAGATCGTCGGGAATGCGATGAACCCGTACTCGCGGGAGGAACCGAGCGAGTTCATCCAGACGGGGATCTCGAGCATCGACGTCAACAATACCCTCGTGCGCGGGCAGAAGCTCCCGATCTTCTCCGGAGCCGGTCTCCCGCACAACCAGATCGCGGCCCAGATCGTGCGCCAGGCGAAACTGCGGAACTCCGACGAGAGCTTCGCCATCGTGTTCGCCGCGATGGGGATCACGAGCGAGGAAGCGAACTACTTCCTGCGCGAGTTCGAATCGACCGGCGCGCTCGAGCGGGCCGTCGTGTTCCTGAACCTGTCGAGCGATCCGTCCATGGAGCGCGTGGTCACTCCGCGCATGGCGCTCACCACCGCCGAGTTCCTCGCCTACGAGCGCGACATGCACATCCTGGTCGTGCTCACCGACATGACGAACTACTGCGAAGCGCTCCGCGAGATCGCGAGCGCGCGGGAAGAGGTGCCGGGCCGCCGGGGATACCCGGGGTACATGTACACCGACCTCGCGACGATCTACGAGCGGGCCGGCAAGATCAAGGGCCGCAAGGGTTCGATCACGCAGCTCCCCATCCTGACGATGCCGGCGGACGATGTGACGCACCCGATCCCCGATCTCACGGGCTACATCACAGAAGGTCAGATCTACGTCAGTCGGGAGCTCCAACGCCGTGGGGTCTACCCCCCGATCGATGTACTGCCGTCGCTCTCCCGTCTCATGAACCAAGGGATCGGGAAGGGGCGCACCCGCGAGGACCACCGGGGGGTCGCCGATCAGCTGTTCGCGGCCTACGCGACGGGGAAGGACCAGCGCGCACTCTCGGCGATCGTCGGAGAGGAAGCGCTCAGCGCCGTGGACCGGATCTACCTCAAGATCGCCGACCAGTTCGAGTCGGAGTTCGTCAACCAGCGCCCCGACGAGGACCGGACGATCGACCAGAGCCTCGATCTCGGCTGGAAGATCCTCGGAGAGCTCCCCGATTCGGAACTCAAGCGGATCAAGCCGGAGTTCATCCAGAAGTACCGCCCGAAGAAGGCGGCGTAGGGCTCGCCCGGGGTGGGACGATGGTGCTCGAGAACGTCCGACCGACTCGGCTCGTCCTCTTGCAGACGCGCCGTCGGATCCTCCTCGCGAAGAAGGGTCTCAACCTGCTCAAGTTGAAGCGCTCGGCCCTGATCGCGGAGTTCTTCAACCTCTCCCGCGAGGCGATGAAGCTCCGCGGGGATCTGCAACAGCGGATCGCCCGCGGCTACGAATCGATCCGCATGGCGGAGATGAGCGAGGGACCGACGCGCCTCGAGAACATCTCCATGCTCCTTCCGGATCTGACCCCGGTCGAGGTCTCGACGCGCAACGTCATGGGCGTGCGCACGCCGAAGGTCGATCGCGGCGAGTACGTCCCCGTCACCGCAGCGACGATCCTCGATCTCCCGACCTCCGTGCACGAGTCGATCCGCCACTTCCAGGGGATCTACCAGGTCGTGCTCGACATCGCCGAGAAGGAGAACGCGCTCCGACGCCTCCTGCTCGAGATCGAGAAGACCAAGCGCCGGGCGAGCGCGATCGAGAACGTGCTGATCCCGCGGCTCGAAGCGACCGTACGCTACATCAAGTTCCGATTCGACGAGCTCGAACGCGACTCGTTCAGCATGCTCAAGGCCGTCAAGCGCAAGATGGAACAGGAGGAAGCGAGTGTCGTCGTCGCCAGCGCCTGATGCCACGACGGTCGCGCTGCGGCGCTTCCGCGGCTGGTGGCTCGTCTCGAGCGCGATCAAGATCGGCGTGCTCGCGCTCTTTCTGTACCTGCTCGTGAAGATCGCTGGAGGAAGCTAGAACTCATGCACGCGAACCCCGATGGAACGATGGGCTCTCTCGACGACTTGAAGCAGGTCAAGGAGGCCGAGCTCGAGTGGGAAGCCAAGGTCCGCGAGGCCGCCGTCGCCCGCAAGGCCGCGCTCGACCGGTTGGTCGCCGAGACCGATGCGATCGTGAAGGCCGAGCGCGCCTCCGCCGAGGAGAGCCGCGAGCTCGCCCTGAAGCAAGCCCGCGAGGCCGCCGACCGCGAGGCCGCACGGATCGGGGCGGAAGGGGAGAAGGCCGCCGCGGCCGCCCGCGTTGGTACAGGTAGGGGTCCGGCCCAGCGCTCCGAGGAGATCCTGAACGCGGTCCTGGGCTCGTTCCGGGGAACGTAGCCGCGATTCGCGTTCGGAGCGGGAGGTTCGATGGGGATTCTTCGACCGGTCCGGATGCAGAAGATCGGCATCGTCGGTCTGAAGGAGGACCGCGAGGCCGTCCTCACTACGCTCCACGACCTCGGGGTCACCCAGGTCGAGACCGTCAGCGCCGATACCCTGCAGTACCTCGACCCGGAACGCGGCAACGAGCTCCAACGGGTCGTGGGGGACGAGGCGCTTCGCTTCCGGGGGCTCAAGAGCGCGCTTCCTCCCGTCCCCGTCGGGGCGGTCCAGACCTTCCAGGACCTCGACGCCACGCTCGCCGCCGCGAAGAGCGTGCCCACGGCCGAGGTCGATGACATCGTCGGCGCACTCCAGCGTGAGGACGACCAGCTCCAGAGCGAGTCCCGCGCGATCGGGGAAACGCTCGATCTCCTCGGAAAGCTCTCCTTCTACCACGCCCCACTCTCCTACCTCGACCCGAAGAGCTACCTCATCTTCCTGGGGGAGACCGACCCCGAGACGTACGACGCGCTGCGGGAGGCGGTCCCGCCCGAGGCCGAGGCGATGTTCTTCGCCGGGGACATTCCCGGGCGGTTCCTCCTGCTCGCTCCCCGCGATCAGGCCGAGATCGTCTCGCGCGTCGCCACGACGAGCGCGGTCAAGCTCTCCCCGATCCCCCACCTCCGGGGCACCGTCGTCGAGGAGCGCACCCGCCTCGAAGAGCGGCGGGCCGCGATCGCCGAGCGGCGGGCGGAGATCCGCGAGCGGCTGGCCGTCATCTCGGCGAAGTGGTACCCGGCGGTCGCCGGCCTTGAGGAAGCGCTCTCCATCCAGAACCGGCTCTTCGAGGTCTACACC
>JABEUK010000116.1 GCA_013044425.1 Thermoplasmata archaeon
CTTCCTCTTCGGGGGAGGGAACTAATTGTTGTACTCCACAAAAAGCCCGGCCGCCGGTAACGCTAATAAGCCATAGAGGCACCGCGCACCCACTCGGATTGGGGTGCGATGAAACGTAGCTCGCGCGCATGGAAGAAGCGCGGCCACATGCGATGGAAATGGCGCAAGAAGCGAATGCGCCGACGCATGAGGGCCCAGAAGATGCGTAAGCAGTGAGGGCCGCTCGGCCCTCGCTGCAACCGGATCCGCTCCCTTGGGAGCGGATCCCCTTCCCCGGCGTTTACCAATCGAGGCGGGCGAGCGTGCGGGCCTCTTTGGTGGCTTTCTTCCACTCCTTATAGTGGGCCTTGCACAGGGATGCCCGGCGCCCTTTCTCCGGAAGCTGCGGGAACGCCTTGCGCGCCTCGGTCAGCGCGAGGCTCCGCTCGGCCTCTCCTCCGCAGCCGGGGACCGCGCAGATGGAGGGCGTCGGAGCCTCGGGGCTCACCGGCGACCCCGCTCTCGGAGAACCTCGGAGACAAGGTCCGGGATCTCGAAGGGGAACCGCCCGACCCGGGCGCCGGCGGCCTCGAGCGCGGCCTGCTTCGACTGCGCCGTGCCCTTTCCGCGCGAGATGATCGCTCCGGCGTGGCCCATCCGCTTTCCGGTGGGTGCGGCACGGCCGGCGATGTAGGCGACCACGGGCTTGGTGAAGTGATGACGGATGTACTCCGCAGCGTCCTCCTCGGCGGTGCCCCCGATCTCCCCTACCAAGACGAGGAGGTCGGTGTCGGGATCGTTCTCGAACCAGGGTAGGGCATCGACAAAGGAGGTGCCGACCACCGGGTCTCCCCCCAGGCCGATGCAGGTCGACTGGCCGAGACCGTTCTCCCGGATCCCGTTGACGATCTCGTAGGTCAGGGTCCCGCTTCGGCTGATGACCCCGACACGCCCCGGGTGGAAGACGACGTTCGGGATGATCCCGACCTTCGCCTTTCCCGGCGAGGCGACGCCGGGACAGTTCGGGCCGACGATGCGGGCGCCGTGCTCCTTCGCGTAGTGGTACATGATGAGCATGTCGTGGAACGGGATGTGCTCGGTGACGATCACGACCAAGCGGATCCCCGCGTCCACGGCTTCGAGGAGCGCGTCCTTCGCGAACGGCGCCGGAACGAAGACGCAGGAAGCGTTCGCGCCCGTTCGTTCCACGGCCTCCCGGACCGAGTCGAAGACGGGAACCCCTTCGACCTGGGTGCCGGCTTTGCCGGGGGTCACCCCGGCGACGACCTTCGTGCCGAAGAGCTTCATCTGCCGCGTATGCCCGGTCCCCTGATGGCCCGTGATGCCCTGGACGACCACCCGCGTGTCGGAGTCGACGAGGACGCTCATGCGTGACCTCCGGCCGCCGCGGGGCCCTGGGCCGCGGCGACGACCGACTGGGCCGACTCCTTGAGGCTCGAGAGCGCGGTGATGCCGGCCCTGCGGAGGATCTCGATCCCCTCGACCTCGTTGTTCCCGCGGATCCGCGCGACCAGCGGGAAGCGCTCGGCCGGCGGGATCTGGCCCATCGCCTGCACGAGCCCGGTCGCGACGGTGTCGCACCGTGTAACCCCACCGAAGATGTTCAAGAACACGGCCCGCGGTCTCGCTTGAGCCATCAGGAGGAACGCCTCGGACACCTTCGCCGGGTCGTCCGTACCCCCGAGGTCGAGGAAGACCCCCGGGTGCCCCCCGAACTCCGTGAGCACATCGAGCGTGGCCATGGTCAGCCCGGCCCCGTTCGCGATCACGCCGATGTCGCCGTCGAGCTGAACGAAGGCGATCTCCTTCTCCCGTGCGATCTCCTCGAGCGGGGTCCGGTCGTCCCGGATCTCGGAGTACCCCGGATGGCGGAACCCGGCATCGTCTTCGATGATCACCTTGGCGTCCAGGGCGACCAGTCCCTCACCGACCACCGCGAGCGGATTGATCTCGATGAGCTCGGCATCCTCGGCGTTGAACGCCGTCCACAGAGCGTCGAGCAGCGGGGAGAGGGCCTTGCCGGCGGCTCCCGTGAGCCCGAGCGACTGCGATGCGCGGCGCTTCTCGTACGCGGCGAGGCCGGGGAACGGGTGGATCGGCTGGCGAACAATGGCCGAATCCTCCACGGTCTCGATCTCGACTCCTCCCTGGGAGCTCGTCAGGAGGAGGGGGACGCGCGCGCTCCGATCGAGGGTGATCGCGACGTAGAGCTCCTTCCCGATCGCGAGCTTGCCTTCGAGGAGGACCTCGCGGACCCGCTCTCCCTTGAACTCGAGTGCGAGGATCGCCTGCGCCGCCGCGCGGACCTCTTCCGGGGTGTTCGCGAATCGCACGGCCCCGCCTTTCCCGCGGCCCCCCGCGAGCACCTGGGCCTTGATGACGCAGGGGAGCGGCACGCGGCCGTCCCGGACCCACTGCTCGGCCTCCGCGGGGCTCCGGGCGACGCGCCCGGGGGGTAGGGGGACCCCATACTTTCGGAAGATCTCCTTGCCTCTCCACTCGGCCAGTTTGACCATGCTCGGGTGCCTCGTCGGCGCGAAGGTTGCGGCGTATTAAGGCCGATGGCGCCGCACCGCGGGCTTCCGGGGTCCGGCCGCCCGGGCCGAAGGTCGCGCCCGGCGGTTGTTGAGCTCCCGCCCGACGTCGTCGAGCAGCTTTCCCGCGAAGGTGCTCTTGGTCCCCCGGATCCAGTGCCGTCCCCCGCCCGGGGGCAGCACGAGGGCGTTGGTGGTCGGGCTCCCCATCGTAGCGACGTCGTTGGCGATGACCCAGTCGAGACCGGCGGCACGCTGCAGCCGACGCGCGGAGGCCTCGAGCTCCTCGTCGGGTCGATCGGCTTCGAGCTTGAACCCGATGAGGCGCGTGGGAGGGGGAGCGAGCCGTCGCAGTTCGGGGAGCACCTTCGGGGCCGGGCGCAGGAGGAGTTCGAGGTTCGCGCGATCGTGGGACGATATCTTCCCCGCCGCGCGCGTGGTCGTGAAATCCGACAGCGCGGCGGGTACGAGTATCGCGGAGGTCGCGCGGAGCTCCCGCGCCCGGCGGCGGGCCAACGCGCGAAGATCCGGGACGCTTCGCCAGGTCCGGGTGATCAGGAAGGGGGGTATCGGCACCTGCATCGGTCCGGCCCATAGCTCCACGTCGGCCCCCCGGAAGTGCGCCTGCACGGCGAGGGCGATGCCGGTCGCTCCCGTGCTCTCGTTGGTGATCGATCGGACCCGGTCGATTGGCTCGCGGGCGGCACCCGCGATCACGATGACCTTTCGTCCGGCCCACGGGCCACGGGCGGCGCGGTGCAGCACCGCCGCGGCGACCTCCTCCGGAGTGGCCAGCTTCTCCTCGCCTTCGATCGTCTGACCCTGGATCAGCCCGATCCCCCAGGAGCTCAACTTCGCGAGGTTCTCCCGGACGGCGGGGCTGACGCCCATGTGGGCGTGCATCGCCGGGGCGATCAGCATCGGAACGCCCCCGCCGAGGGCCATCGAGGCGCAGGCCGTCACCGGGGTGTCATCGAGGCCGTGGGCGATCTTCGCGATCGTGTTCGCGGTCGCGGGGGCGATGAGGTAGAGGTCCGCACGACCTTCGCCGGGGCCGAGCAGGGTAACGTGCTCGACGTTCCCGCTCAGTTGCACCACCGGGGGGTGGCCCGTGGCGAACTCGATGACCTCCGGAGTCACCAGACGCGTCGCGTCCGCGCTCATCACGGCCTGTACATCGGCGCCGTGGCGTATCAGCTCACGAGCGATCCGGGGAACCTCGATCGCGGCCACCGATCCCGAGATCCCGAGTACGATACGCTGCCCGGCGAGGAGGGAACTCGCTCGACCGCGGATCGATTCGCTCGGGTGGACCATGGATCCCTCGCTCGCGGCGGGCGCACGGAGCTTCGGGAGCGTATAGGCCCGGCCCCCTTAAGACGGCCGTTCCGCTCTACCCCTCTGTGCCCTCCCGGAAGCC
>JABEUK010000117.1 GCA_013044425.1 Thermoplasmata archaeon
CGACCCGCCCGCGGAAACCCCGGTTACTTCGAGGTGGAACGGGCGCGCCGGTGGGCCGTCGCCCCGGCTCGTCGATACCGGGCCAGCTCCCGCAGAAAGCTCGGGATGAAACCGAGCCCTCGGATCAGCTTGGACTCGCCGGCGAGACGCATGCCCATCTCGTACGGGATTTCGCGGATCTCCGATCGCGGGTGGATCGCGAGCACGTAGAGAAGGAGCTTGTAGCCGGGCGGTGCGGGCGGGAGCTCGGCGACCCAGCTCCGACGCGCGAGGAAGAACCCGGACAACGGGTCGCGCAAGCGGCGGGCCCCCGGTAGCACGAGCCGAGAGAGCGAGCGCGCACCGCGGCTGATCACCCCGCGACGTCGCTCCTCCCATTGGACCGTTCCGCCCGGGACGTATCGGGAAGCGACGACGAGGTCCACCGACGACTCCCAGGCCTCCGCCAGACGATCGATGGTCTCCGCCGGATGCTGTCCATCCGCGTCCATCGTCGCCACGAGTTCGGTCGAGGCGTGCTGGAATCCAGCGATCTGGGCCGAGACCGTTCCGGCCTTTTGCGCGCGCTGGACGAGCCGCACCCGCGGTGACGTCCAGGTCCGCTCCGCCTCGCGGACGCGTTCGACAGTGCCGTCGGTGCTCCCGTCGTCGACGAAGATGAGCTCGGTAAGCCGGGCCGAACGGAAGGTTCCCGACGCGGTCCGGACCCGTTCCAGGAACGGGCCGATCGTGCCGCCTTCTTGGTAGGTGGGGCAGACGACGGCCACGTCTTGGGGCGCCCGGGCCCGCGCGCTCATGGGGCGTGGCGGAAGGTTTCCACGATATCGTGTAGGGTCCGAGCGAGGTCGAACTCCGGCGCCCAGTTCGTGGCCTCTTTCAATCGTCGGGCATCCCCTACGATGTACGCTTCGTCGGTGGGGCGCAACCGAGTGCGGTCGAGCTTCCAGGTCGCCTTCTTCCGGGAGAGGCCGATGAGCTGCTGGAGGACCTGCCGTACGGAGTACTCGCGCCCGCTCGCCAGATTGTAGACCTCACCCGGTCGGCCACGTTCGGTGATCGCGGCGATTGCCCGGACCATGTCCCGTACGTCCGTGAAGTCGCGGATGGGCCGCATGTTCCCGATCCGAACGATGGCCGGGCGTGCGCCCCGTTCGATGGCGACGAGCTGCCGGGCGATGTCGCTCGTGAGCTCCCCGGTCTTACCGGGCCCGATCGTGTTGAAGATGCGTCCCCGGATCGTCTTCACGCCGTAGTTGACGAAGTACTGGTAGGAGAGCAGGTCCTGCGCGACCTTGCTGACGCCGTAGGCGTGCAGGGGCAGGAGGGGAGCGGTCTCGGCCGTCGGAGTTGCCGGCCGATGCCCGTGGCCGTACTCCGCGCTCGAGCATGCAACGAACACCCGGGGATCGGTGCCGAGACGGCGCGCCGATTCGAGAACATTCAGGGTGCCGTGGATGTTGACCTCGAGCGTCCTCCAGGGTTCCCTCCAGGAGATCGTGGGCAGACTGATGGCCGCCAAGTGGTAGATGTAGTCCGGTCGGGCGCGACGGAGCACGGTGTCGACCCGTCGCGCATCGGTGACGTCGCAATTCCGCGCGTAGCGGGCCCCGGGCACGCGTCGCGCCGCGGAGATCGATCCGAGGCTCGCCGCCGTGGTGGAGATCCCGCGGCCCTCGAGGTGGGAGAGGAGGTAGCTGCCGATGAACCCCTCGGCACCGAAGATCACTGCGGACTTCTCTGCCATCGCCTTCGACCGTTCCAGGGCTCTGTTCGGGTCCGGGCCGTGGGAGGGATCGTGCCGTATAAGGCCAAGCCGTGAACGCCGTCGACGGACCTTCTCGGCCCCCCGCGCGACCCATGGAGGCTAGGGTTCAAAGCTTCGCGGACCTCCGAGTTCGGGACGCTCGCATGCCGAAACCTGGTGCGGCCTTCCCCCCGCGCGAAGACACCCCATTCGGTCGGTCGCGATTCGTGGTGAAGTACGGCAAATTCCTCGTCGTCGGACTGACGGGATTCGTCGTCAACCTGGTCGTCTTCACTCTAGTGCTTGACGCGATCGCCCCGGGCCCGTCGTCCGGTCTCTTCGAGAGCATCACGCACTTCCTGACCCAGACCACATCCAACCCGGTCGACAGCCTGATCGCGAGCGCGGTCGCGTTCGCCGTTGCAACTCTATGGAACTTCACCCTGAACAACGCCTGGACCTTCCGCACGCGCCTGCGCCGCCGCCATTCCCTCGGCTACCGGCTCGCGCTCTACTTCGGAGTTTCCTTGGGATCGCTCGCGATCAACGAGGTCGTGCTCGCGCTCTCGAGCACAACACTCCCGCCGCTCTACGGCCAGGGTGTCGGGATCCTCGCGGGAAGCCTCGTCGGGTTCCTGGGAAACGCGCGCATTACATTCGCCGAGGCCGAAGCGACCGAGCCGAACTAGTACTACTTCGGTAGTTGCTACGGCGTGGCGCTCGGCCCCGTCCATTTCGCCCCCTGAAGGCGCACTTGGGAGTCGGTCAAGGCGAGGAGCCGGTCGAGCATCCGTTTCCGAAGTCCGGTGTCAGTGCTGTCGGAGATCACCGTAACCATCGGGAACTCCATCTGAGCGCGGATCCACTTCCGCACCTTCGGAAGTGTCGGCAACGGTCGGCGGTGGGTCCCCTCGGCCCGGACGGTCATCAGGAACGCGTGGGCCAACGTCACCATCGTGACGTGATGATGCCAGCCGGTCCACGTTCTTCCCTCGAAATGGTCGAGCCCGAGCTCCTCCTTCATCTGCTGATACCCTTGCTCGATCGGCCAGCGCGCCCGCATCAGCTGCGACTGCTGACGGAGGGAGAGGCGGGCGAGTCCCCAGAGAAGGTAGGCCTTCGTCTCGTTCGTCCGCCGCTCGAGGAGGAGCCATCCCACCTCGTCCGTGGGTCCCTGCGGAGTTCCGCGATACCGACGGCCGACATACACCTGCACCCGAACCCGAGCCATCTCCATGCGCAGAGGGCCCTTCGTGCCACGGCCCCAGGTGACCGTATGATAGGCGGTTGGAGGGAGTTCCGCGAGGAGCTGCTGGCCGTTCTGAGGGCGCATTCGAGTGGGAGCCCCGGTCGGGGAGAGAGGCATCAACAGGATGGAACGCAGGTGGATGCCGAGGGCATAGGGTTTCCCCCGCGCTCGTAGCGCCTGTCGGAATTCCAACGATCGGCCGTAGTCCGCGTCGGCGAGGACCGCTCGATGGGAAACGTGGAGCCGTCGGGCTCGGTCGATGAGAGCGAGGCCGATCCGCCACTTCTCCTCGAACTCGATCTCGGGGGGGACTCGGGCCCGTTCCCGACGGGTGGAGGCCTCACTCCACCCCTGAGGCAGGTAGAGTCGCATGCCACACGAGAACCCGATCAGGTCGGCATGGTGGGAGGGTCGGGGGAGAACATAGTAGAGACTGACCCCGACCTGGCAGTTCGCACTCTTTCCGATCGATCCGCACCATTGGCGGGCGACTCCCACCGATGCGCGGCCCTGCTTCGGGAAGGAGGTGTCATCGAGCGAGAGCACCCCCTGGGCCGTCGCGAAGCGCTGGGCCATGACTTCGATGAGGCGGGTCTGCAGGAGGTCCGAGGGCCAGGGCGAGTCGGTGAGAAACTGTTGGATCCGATCGACCGTGGTCTGGGGGAGTCGGTCGGCAATCGGCTCCATGGACTTGCGTTCTCCGGGGAGCAGGAGCCCGAGAAGATACGATCGGGCATTGGCACGGGTGTCGGCGGACCGAGCTCCGGTCTCCCAGAGGGAGGCGAATGGCCGGAAGAACTTGGTCAACTGAGAGGTCCATAGAGCGGGCAGCGGGGCTTGCGGCATCCGAGAGGCTTGCGTCTCCCCAGATGAACAGGCACGGTTCGACTGGAATCCCTACGGCTCGCTCGGGCCAACTACCGAAGTAGTACTAGCGCGACGCCGACGACTCTTCCAAGTACCGCTCCGCATCGAGCGCGGCCATGCACCCAAGGCCCGCGGCCGTAACGGCCTGCCGGTACCGGTGGTCGTACACATCGCCCGCCGCAAACACCCCCTCGACGCTCGTGCGGGTGATGTCGTGCGTGCGGATGTATCCCCGCTCGTCCAAGTCCAGCACCTTGCGGAACACCTCGCTCGCGGGATCGTGACCGATCGCGACGAACATCCCATCGGCTTTGAGCTCCCGCGTCTCCCCGGTCCGCACGTTGCGCGTGAGCACGCCCCGGACCGTGTCGTCACCCCGGAGGTCGACTACCTCGTGCTCGAGCAGGAAGTCGATCTTGGGGTGACCCTCGGCGCGGGCCTTCATGATTCGGCTCGCTCGGAGCTCCGGACGCCGATGCACGACCGTGACGTGGGTGGCGAACTTCGTCAGGAACAGGGCTTCCTCCATTGCGGAGTCTCCTCCCCCGACCACGACGAGCTCCTTGCCTCGGAAGAAAAATCCGTCGCAGGTGGCACAAGCCGAGACTCCGTGGCCGCGCAGGCGCTGCTCCGCGGGAAGTCCGAGCCATCGAGCGTTCGCTCCCGTCGCGACGATCACCGCCCGCGCGCGCACGTCGCCCTGCGAGCCCGTCCGGAGCAGGAAGGGGCGCTCGCCGAAATCGACGGACACGACGTGGTCGTCGATGAACTTCGTCCCGAACCTCACCGCCTGCGCCCGGAACTTCTCGACGAGCTCGGGCCCCTGGATCCCCTCGGGGAAGCCCGGGTAGTTCTCCACGTCGGACGTGATCATGAGCTGGCCCCCGGCCGGTACTCCCGCGATGACCAAGGGCTCAAGGTTGGCCCGCGCGGCGTACAGCGCAGCGGTCAGGCCGGCCGGCCCGCTCCCGACAATGGCGAGGCGGACCTCGACTGGGGGAGTGGACATGCGGATAGTCTCTAGGGGACCGGAGGATTAAAGAGGCGCCTCTCGAGCGCTCAGAGCTCCGTGTAGTGCGACCGGTGGAACACGAGAGGCGAGGCTTCGGCGCCGAGCTCCTGGGCGACGACCTCCCCCACGAACAGGCGATGGTCCGACACGTGGAATTCCGCGACCACCCGGCACTCGAGGGCTCCCAGCGATCCGTCGAGGATCGCGGCGCCGGTCCCCCTGCGATGGAGGGGAACATCCCGGAACTTCTCCCCCGGCGCGAGGGAGAGCGCGAACCGCTCGCCGATCGATTGCTGCTGCGCGGTGAGGAAATTGGCGACGAAGATGCGGCTCCTCGCGACCGCCGGGCAAGAGTCGGCGTCGTCCCCGAGGCTGACGAGGAGCGACGGGGGATGGAGCGAGATCGACAGCAGCCCGTTGACCGTGAGTCCGTAATCCGTACTACCGTCCCGCGTGGTGACGATCGCGACCCCCGTGGGCCAGCGACCCATCAGACGCCGGAAGACATCCGGGTCGGGGCTGGACGATCCGCTCATTCGTCTCTCCACTTGAAGAAGTAGATCGCGAGGCCGAAAACGATGACGGCCCCGATCAGGACGACCGTAAGATCCCCGATCGCCCGTGGGATGTTGTTGAACAGGAGCACTTGGTTCATTCCATCGATCACGTAGTACAGCGGGAGGGCCTTCGCCACGAGCTGAAGCCCGGGGGAGAACGAGGATACCGGGAAGAACGTCCCGGCCAGGAACATCATGGGGAACGTGATGACGTTTCCGACCACGGCCGCGGTCTCGGGCGTCCTCGACACGGTCCCGGCGAGCATTCCGAGCGAAACGAAGAACAGCGGGCCGACGATCAGGAAGGGCACCAACCAGATGCCGAAGGTGACGTGGGCGCCGAAGATCGCCGATCCGATAACGAGCATGAGCGCGGCCGAGGCGAACGTGAGCATCGTGTACCAAATGAACCGCGAGGCGAGCCACTCTCCCCGCGTGAGCGGCGTGAGCGACAGTTGCCGGAACAGCCCGTCCTGACGATAGCTGGCGGTGACATCGACCATCGAGAACATGGGGCTGGTGAGGATCGAGAATCCGATCAGCCCCGGGACGAGGTAATCGATGTACGAGTAGGTCGGGCTACCCACGTTTAGGCTGCTGGCACCGATGATGGGCGTGCAGTTCCCACTTGAGTTGCCCCCGCAGGCCGCCTCAAGGTTGAACGCGCTGATGACGCCCTGGAGCGCTCCGGCGGCCGCACCGGCCGACGCGGCATCCTGGGGGTTGGTGTAAAGGATGACCTTGACGGGCCGATGCGCGGTAAAGTTCTGTCCGAATCCTTGGGGGATCACGAGGCCGGCGGAATCTCCGTTCTGGCCGAGATACGTGGAGAGGTTGCCCACCGATGCCCCGACGACCTGGACCTGAACCAGGTGGGTCTCGTTGAGCGCCCGGAGGAATGCCACGCTCGTGGAGCTGTGGTCGAAATCCTGGGCGTACAACGTAACGGTCGTCGCCCCGGTACTGGCGAAGATCAACCCGAAGAGAAGGATCAGGATGACCGGGAAGATCAACGAGAAGAACAGCGCGACCGGGTTCCGTAGGTAGCCGTGGGCGACAATGGAGAGGTCGCCACCGATCCGTCGCGGGTTCACGGGGTGCCCTCCACGGTGGGAGCCGCGGACTTGAGTACTCCTTCATCCATCTGGCCGACGAGGTGCACGAAGACCTCCTCGAGCGTGTCCCGTTCGGTGGCGAACCCGGTCCACGGGAATCCGCTCGCATCGATGGCCGATAGTATTCGCAGCGCGTCTCCCTTCTCTCGGAGAGCGATCTCGAGCCGGCCGGACTCGAAGCGGACCGGGATCCCCAACCTCTGGCGCACGTACTCCGCGAGCTCGGAAGATCCCTGGACCCGCAGACGCTCGGGGCCGCCGTAGGTCTCGATGATCTCCTGTGGGGTTCCGTGGGCCACGATCCGGCCGTGGTTGATGATCGCGACCTGGTCCGCGAGGAGTTCGGCCTCCTCCAGGTAGTGCGTCGTGAGGAAGACCGTTCGACCGTCGCGTCTCAGGTCACGGACGACATTCCAGATCGCACGCCGCGCATGGGGATCGAGTCCGGTGGTCGGTTCGTCCAGGAAGCAGACGCGGGGTTCGTCGACCAGGGAGAGCGCGAGGCCGAGTTTCTGCTTCTGACCGCCGGACAACGTGTCGAACCGGGAATCCGCCTTGTCGGTGAGCTGCACCTGATCCAGGAGCGCGTCGGGATCGGGTTGCTTATCGAAGAGTCGACCGTAGTACGCGATTGCCTCCTTCGGGGTGACCTTCGCGAAGAAATGGAACTCCTGGGGGATCACCCCGATCTGGCGATGCAGCTCCCGTCCGTCGGTCCACGGATCGAGGCCCAGCACACGGATATCTCCGGAGGTACGGCGTCGAAGTCCCTCGAGCATCTCCGTGGTCGTGGTCTTGCCGGCCCCGTTGGGACCGAGGAACGCGAACACTGAACCCTCCGGAACATCGAAGTCGATGCCATCGACGGCCGCGAGCGCGTCGTAGCGTTTGACGAGCCCGCGCACCTCAATCGCATTCGCCATCTCCGACGCCGTGTGACGCTCGGTTATGTAACCTGCGGACGACCCCTGAGGGAACGACCGCCGGCACGAGCCCCCGCCTCCGATGGCCCTTCTGGGCCGCCGCAATGGGTAGGGCACATCAGTCGAGGCGGAAGACGCAGGGACGGAGGGCGGAGGGCTTCGGCCATGGCCCAAGGGCCACCTGGTGCACCTGCCTCACCGCGCCAGTCGCGGAGGCCGCGAGGATCTCGCTCCGTCCGCCCCTGGTCGTCACGATAGGTGCAAAGCATCCAGAGTAGTTATCGATTGTAACGTTAAACTCGCTTAATAGGTTAAATCGGTCCTTGTCCCGCGAGAGCCGAACAGGACGAGGGCGACCTTTCCTTGCTCGGTCAGCCGGACCCGGCCTCGCGGCCCGGCCCCCTCGACTCGGACGAACCCCCATCGCTGCTCGAGCGGTTCGAGCCGACGGCGAAGACGCCCGTGCTGAGCCTGCGGGGTGAGACCTCCGCCCTCGACATCCTTTGCGTCGAGGCCGAGCTCGCGGAGGAGATCGCGCTTGCGAAGTGCCCCCCCTCGTCGGTCGAGGGCGTCGAGCACTTCGACGAGCTCGGATCCCGGCGCGCGCAGCTCGTAGACCCCCACGGGGTCGATGCCACTGACGACGTCGTTGACAGGTCGCACCCGGGGGGTGCGATTGGAGTACCACGAGCGAGAGACTCGAACGTAGTACGGCTCTCCCTTCCACAGCATGCACGAGAGGGTTCCCGCGATCGACGTGATCTTGGTCCCGGTCGAGACGTTCACTCGGATCGGAACCACCGACGCATCGTGGCGGTCGAGTCGTCGCTCCGACTCGAAGATCTGACGGAACGCCCCGAGCGCTCCGAACACGTCCCATATCTCCGTCGGCGTCACCCGGACATCCACGGGCCACGAAGCGGCACGCAGTCGCCGCACCACGGCATCGACAAACGGTTGCGCAGCGTCGCGCTCCGATCGCGTCAACAAGTAAACGCGATCGGCCCGGTCGGAAAGGATTGGCTCGGTGATGCGCTCGACCTCGAAACCCACGGGGGCGACGTGGATCCGGGCGCGCGGGTTACCGATAGGAGTCCGCGGGATGGAGCGTGTCAGGAGTTTGGGCACAGCGGGCGGAACGCGGTAGGTCGGATGAACTTGCGGGGTCCGGTGGGCTCGATTACCTTGGACGAGGGGTCCTTGCGCGCGTTGCAACGCAGCGATCGGGACGAAAGGTGATATCACCCCAGGTCCCGCCCTGCCTCCCGAGTCGAATCCCGATGGCCGCACCGCTCGCCGCCGCACTTCGCTCGATCCCACTCTTCTTCGAGCCCGCCCCGCCCGGTGCGCGCATCAGCGTCGAGCGTGCGGCGAAGCAGCTCGCCGCGGTCGTGGACATCGTCCGAGCGGTCCCGCGCATCGATGCGGTGGACGTGCCCGAGCTGGTGGACGAGAACCACGAAGGACGTCCGTACTACCGGACGTCGGATCCCCGCGAGTACGCGCGGCGGATCCACGAGGACACGGAGCGCGAGGTCATCGTCAACAAGGTCGTGGCCCACCTCGCGACCCCGGAGGCCGTGGTCGAGTGGGCCCACGAAACGGTCGCCCGAGGAATCCGACATGTGGTTCTGGTCGGTGGCACGAGTCGGTACATCCCCTACCCCGGACCGACCGTCATCGAAGCGAACCGGCTCTGCCTGCCCATCTTCCAGGACGTGCGGGGGAGTCTGGGTAACATCACGATCCCGCAGAGGGTCGGCGAAGCGCATCGGATGCTCGCGAAGACGCGTGCCGGGGCGTCCTTCTTCACGACCCAGATCCTCTTTGACGCCAAAGCCGCGAGCCGGATGATCGAGGAGTATGACCGTTTGTGTCGGGAGGCGAATCTGGCACCCGCCACGGTCCTCCTCAGCGTCGCGCCCCTCGGGGACGATAGCGATGTGGAGTTCGCCCGCTGGCTGGGCGCCGAAGTATCCGAGGCCGCCGAACAGGAGATCCTCTCGGGCCCTGAGTCGGAAGCCGGATCTCGTAGTGTGACCTTGGCGCTGCGTCTGTGGTCGACGGTCGATCAGGCTACGCAGGAGCGCGGGGTCGTGGTGCCGCTGGGCGTGAACGTCGAGCAGATCACGACCCGGCACCTTCCGCACGCCGAGGAGATGCTGCGAGCGTTCGCCGACGTCCTCCCTCGAGAGGGATCCCCTCCGGGCGCGTCGACGGCCCGGAACCAGCTTCGTTCCTAGCCGAGCGCGTGCGAGAGGGCATCGATCGCTTCGCTCATGTCGTCGCGTTCGAGCACGAAGATCGTGTCCGTGTAGCACGACATCGCCTGAACGATGTTGATCGAACGTGTGGAGAGAACGCTCGTGAGCCGCGCAAGGAGTCCCGGGGTCTCTTCGATGCTCTCCGGGCTCGTGACCGCGAGCTCGACCAGGCCTCGTCGAACGGAGATGATCTGTGACTCGCGCAGCTTTCGCGTGAAGCGTGGGACCGAGTCCTCGTCGATCACGATGACCGTCCCCCGCGAGACCTGGATCAATCGACAGATGGAATTCTCATCGAGGATCTCTTCGACAACGTCCCCGAGACGACGGAGCACGTCTACTCCTTGGTCAACGGTGATGGTGGCCACCTTACTCCGGGTCTCGATGCGGCTCTTGCTGAGGACGCGGCGGACGGTCTTCTCCCGAGACTCGTGGTCGGGCTCGAGCGGATAACGGCGGCATGCCGCCACAATCGCCTCCAGGTGCTCGGTGCCGATCTCTTCCCCGATCTTGCGCGCGATCGCCGAGTGATTGGCGATACCGAGACGGAGCGCCTCGGTCACCGCGGGGCGGGCATCGATCCATTCCCGGACCGCACGAGCGGTCGTCCGGTCGCTATTGGACATAGTGTCTGAAATCCGACATACAAGTCTGGCTTGTCCAATCACGGTCAAATGGTACTTATAGGCGCCCCCTCTTTCATCGATTTGTCGAAGCCCTGCGAAATGGAAACCCGCAAGATTGTTCTCGCTTACTCCGGTGGTCTCGACACCTCTGTCGCGATCCCGTGGCTTCGAGAGAAGGGATACGAGGTGATTGCGCTGACGATGAACCTGGGTCAGCCTGTCGATCTCGAAGCGGTTCGCGCGAAGGCGCTCGCCGCCGGCGCCGCGCGCGCCTATGTGGTCGACGCTCGAGAACAGTTTGCCGAGGAGTACATCGCCCCTGCTCTTGCGGCGAACGCCCTCTACGAGGGTCAGTACCCGCTCAGCACCGCCCTCGCCCGGCCGTTGATCGGCTGGCATCTCGTGGATGTGGCGCGACGCGAAGGGGCATCGCACGTGGCCCACGGCTGCACCGGTAAGGGGAACGACCAGGTCCGCTTCGACCTGTGCACGGCCGGACTCGCGCCGGATCTGGAGGTCATCGCTCCGGCCCGGGTCTGGAAGATGACTCGCGAAGAAGAGGTTCAGTACGCTCACGCCCACCACGTAGCCGTTCCTGCCGCCAAGCGCACTCCGTACAGTACCGATGAGAACCTCTGGGGACGATCGGTGGAGTGCGGGGTCCTGGAGGATCCCGCAATCGAGCCGCCCGAGGAAGCGTACGCATGGACGCGATCCCCGCTCGAGGCACCGGATCGCCCCGCATACGTGAAGATCGGATTCGAAGGAGGCCGTCCCCGGACGTTGGGTGGCGAAGCGCTTTCCCTGCGCGAGCTTGTCGAGCGACTGAACCGGATCGGTGGCGAGAACGGCGTCGGTCGAATCGACCACGTCGAATCGCGCCTGGTCGGGATCAAGTCACGCGAAGTCTACGAGTGCCCGGCGGCGACGATTCTCCTCGGGGCCCACGCGGCCCTCGAGGCGCTCGTACTTCCACGCGATCTGCTCGAGACGAAGCGCTCGCTCGAGCAGCGTTACTCCCTGCTGATCTACGACGGCCTCTGGTTCACTCCGTTGCGGGAAGCGCTCGACGCCTTCGTGGCCACCACCCAGGTACGGGTCTCGGGCGAGGTCACGGTCAAGCTTTACAAGGGCTCGGCACGAGTCGTCGGTCGCACCTCGCCGTACTCGATGTATCGGCAGGATCTCGCCACGTACTCCGGTGGCGATCGATATCGTGCCGAAATGGCAGAGGGGTTCATTTACGTCTGGGGGCTGCCCACGCGGACCTGGTCGTCGATCGGATCGAAGGCAACGGCGAAGGGGCCGCTCGCCGCGGGGACAGGGATCCCACGCTGATCAGCGAGTAGCTCAGGATGACGACCCCGACCCCCGCCCCGGTCTACGTTCGCACGCCCGCCCACGGCTTCCTCAACTCGCTCTCCGTGGACCGCGTGCTTGCGCGGTACGACCTTGCGGGAAGCATCGCGCACGCCGAGATGCTCGGGCACGTGGGGATCCTATCCGCGAGCGAGGTCGAGACTCTCCGGGGCGGTCTTCGCCGGATCGCCCGGGAGCTCGCCCAGGGATCCTTCGACTGGAGAGAGGATCTCGAGGACGTACACACGAACATGGAGGTTCGGCTCACGGAACTGGTGGGCTCGGTCGGAGGCAAGATCCACTCGGCGCGTAGTCGGAACGATCAGGTTGCCCTGGACGAGCGCCTCTTCCTGCGGGCTGCGATCCACTCCGTCGCCCAGCGCACCCACGAGCTCGCCTCGAAGCTGCTCGAGCGAGCGCGCCAGGAGATCGAGACACCGATGGCCGGGTACACGCATCTCCAACGGGCGCAGCCCGTGACCCTGGCCCATCACTTGCTCGCACACTTCTGGCGGCTCCAGAGGGACGTCGATCGGCTCCTGGCGACCGCCGCTCGTTCGAACGTTTCCCCGCTGGGAGCAGGAGCGCTTGCTGGCTCCACCCTCCCGATCGAGCCGGACCGGGTCGCCCGACGACTCGGATTCGATCACCCGTTCGAGAACTCCCTGGACGCGGTCAGCGACCGCGATGCGTTCGTGGAACTGGCCTTCGATCTCGCGCTTCTCTCCGTGCATCTGAGCTCGATGGGGGAGGAGCTGGTCCTCTGGGCGTCGACCGAGTTCGGGTATCTCCGCGCAAGCCCCGGGCTCGGCTCGGGCAGCAGCCTGATGCCGCAAAAGCGCAACCCCGACGTGGCCGAGCTCGTGCGTGGGAAGGCCGGACGGACGATCGGCGATCTCCTCGCCCTGCTCGTGACGCTCAAGGGACTACCGCTCGCTTACAATCGAGACCTTCAGGAGGACAAGGCCCCAGTGTTGGACGCCCTTTCGACTACGGAGGCCACCCTGGCGGCTCTGAACTCGATCGTTCCGGACCTCCAGTTCGAGCGCGAGCGGATGCGTGAGACCGCGACCGATCCCGCGCTGCGCGCGACGGACGCAGCCGAACACCTGGTTCGGCACGGCGTTCCCTTCCGCGAGGCGCACGACCGGGTTGCGGCCCATATCGCCGCACACGGGGGGCGGTTCGACCGACCCGAGGGTGGAGCCGGTCTTGAGCCTGGCCTTTCCGCTGCGGCCTGGACGTTCGATCCATCCGATCCGCTGGCCGACCGGCTCTCGCCGGGGGGACCCGCCCCAGTCGCGGTTCGGCGCCAGATCGAGCTCGCGGACGCGCGCATGCGCATCGCGCAATCATCCCTCTCCTCGCTCGGTCGACTGACCGGGCTCATCGAGGAGCTACTCCAGGAGGAACCGAAATGACCGAGTGCCCAGCGTGCGACGCCCACGTCGAATGCGCCACCATGGTGGCCGGAGAGATCTTTCCGTGCACCGACTGCGGGACCGAGCTCGAGGTCGTGACGACCCTACCGACCGCGGTCCAGCTGGCCCCGAAGGAGGCGGAAGACTGGGGTGAGTGACGGCTTCCGCCTCGGGGTTTTCCTGACCATCGTCCGACCCGAAGAGAAGCAGATCCTCCAGGCCGCTGAGGCCCGCGGGATCACGGTCGAGCGCCTCGACGACGAGCGCATGACCTTCGACCTAGAGCGGCCGGAGCTGCCCGTTGACGTGATCCTGAACCGCTCGGTCAGCCACTCCCGCGGCTTGTACGCGATGCGATTCTTCGCCCACTACGGAATTCCGACCGTCAACACGGCCGACGTCATAGAGCGGGCCGGCGACAAGGTCCTCGGATCTCTCCGACTCCGGGAGGCCGGGATCCCGACCCCGCGAACGATCGTGGCGCTCACTCCGGAGGCGGCGTTGATCGCGCTCGACCAGATCGGATACCCCGCGGTTCTGAAGCCTCCGATCGGCTCGTGGGGTCGACTGATGGCTCGCGTGCACAGCCGCGAGGAGGCGGAGCAAATCATCGAGCACAAGGTCGCGCTCGCCTCGCCACAACATTCCGTGTTCTACGTGCAGGAGTACGTGCCCAAGCCCGATCGCGATCTGCGCGTCTTCGTCATCGGACGGACGGTCGTGGGAGCTATGTATCGACACTCGAGCGACTGGCGGACCAATGCGGCTCGTGGGGCCGAGTCCGAGGCGTTCGATCCTCCGGAATCCGTGCGCACGCTCGCGATCCGGGCCGCCGAAGCGATGGGCGGCGGCATACTCGCGGTGGACTTGATGGAAGCTCCTAGCGGGCTCGTGGTCCATGAGGTCAATCCCACCCCCGAGTTCAAGTCCCTGCAGGCGGCGACCGGCCTCGATATTGCCGACCGCATCCTCGACTACGCCGCCGAGGTCGCCCGTCGATGAGAGCCTCCGTGGTAGGCGGCAGTGGGTATGTGGGTGGAGAACTTCTACGCCTCCTTCTCCGGCATCCACGCATCGAGCTCGAGCAGGTCTCCTCCGATTCGATGGCGGGCAAGGCCGTGACCCGAGCCCATCCCAACCTGCGCCGATCGACCGATCTGAGATTCGTCCCCCACGGCGAGCTCAAGCCCGCCGAGGTCACCTTTGTCGCGGTTCCGCATCGCGAATCGATGCATCGGATGCCCGAATGGCTCGCTCGGGGCGGGATCATCGTCGACCTTAGTGCCGACCACCGGCTGAAGGACCCGACCCTGTATCCGCAGTATTACGGGGTCACTCACCCCCATCCCGAGCTGCTCGTTCGTTCGGTCTACGGTCTGCCCGAGGTCCACCGCGAGCAGATCCGCGGGTCCTCGTTGATCAGCAACCCTGGATGCATCGCGGCGGCGACGATCCTAGCTCTGCGACCCCTCGTGACCTCCGGCCTCGTGGATACGGACCGGCCCGTGGTCGTGGACGCCAAGAGCGGATCCTCGGCCGGAGGCAGCGGCAGCGGCCCCGCGTCGTCCCACCCGGAACGGTCGGGTTCCATGCGTCTCTACGCACCCGCCGGCCATCGGCACACCGCGGAGATCGAACAGGAGACCGGAGCGAAGATCGGCATGTCGGCGCATGCGGTCGAGGCGGTTCGTGGCGTACTATCCACGAGTCACGCGTTCCTACGGGCACCCGTGGACGAGAAGGAGATCTGGAGGATCTACCGGACCGCGTACGGCTCCGAACCGTTCGTCCGGATCGTGCACGAGGCCGATGGCATCCACCGGGAGCCGGAACCGAAGGTGCTCAGCGGGTCGAACTTCTGCGACATCGGCTTCGCGCTCGATGCCCACACGAGTCGGATCATCGCCACTTCGGCGATCGACAATCTGATGAAGGGAGCGGCGGGCAACGCGTTGCAGGCGCTGAACGTGGCGGTCGGGTTTCCCGAGACGATGGGACTCGAGTTCCCCGGCCTGCATCCGATCTAGATCCATGACGATCGTCGTCAAGATCGGGGGCGCCGAGGGCAACGGGGTGGCCCCCGTGCTCGCGGATCTCGCGCGCCGCTCCGACTACGTGCTGGTCCATGGTGGCTCGGCGGAGATCGATCGACTCGGTGAGTCGATGGGCCATCCCTCGAGGTACTACACGTCCCCGAGCGGGGTCGTATCCCGACACACCGACTCCGAGCATATGGACGTGGTGGTGCTGGCGATGGCCGGACGGGTCCAGACCGAGATTGTCCGCGCGCTCGGTGCGCTCGGCGTACGCGCCGTAGGACTCAGCGGGGCCGACGGGGGCCTCCTGATCGCCCGGAAGAAGGAGGCGAGTCGGGCGGTCGAAGATGGAAGGGTCGTCCGCGTGAAGGACGATCGCTCCGGTGTCGTCGAGGAGGTGCGCACGGAGCTGCTCCGGGTGCTGCTGGGCGCCGGGTACATCCCCGTCGTAGGGCCGCCCGCTATCTCCCGCGCGGGGGAATTGCTGAACGTCGACGCCGATCGAGTGGCCGCTCAGGTCGCGGTCGCCCTGGGCGCCGAAGCGCTCCTCCTGCTCACGAATGTGACCGGTGTCCTGCGCGATCGGAACGATCCGACGAGCCGGATCGGCCCGGTCTCCCGGGATGCGGTCGATTCCATGATGCCGTACGCCGAAGGGCGGATGCGCAAGAAGATCCTCGCGGCCCGCGAGGCCGCGGCCGGGGGCGTCGGCCGCATTGTGATCGCCTCGTCCATGGTCTCCGAGCCGGTCGAACACGCCCTGGCCGGTGACGGTACGGTGATCGAATGAACGATGCCGAACCCGTTCGGGGAGAGTTCGCGGCGGTGGGGCGGCGCGAGATCACCATCGTTCGAGGCGAGGGCGCGCGGCTCTGGGACGAACGGGGCCGTTCGTTCGTGGATCTCGGCATCTCCCTCGGGGTGGGCAATCTCGGCCACTCCAATCCGGCCCTCGTGCACGCCATCGAGTCGCAAGCGCGGCAGCTCATCCATGTCGGAAGCGCATGCGACACTCCGCCCCGGCACGACTTCGTTCAGCGTCTTCTGGAGCTCATGCCACCCTCGCTCGACCGGGTCTTCTTGTCGAATTCCGGGGCCGAGGGGATAGAGACGGCTTTGAAGTTCGCCCGCTCCTCAACGGCTCGGCCGGGATTCGTGGCCGCGTTGCGGGGGTTCCATGGGCGGACGTTCGGAGCGCTTTCGGCGACCGGGCGACGGGATCTGAGGGAACCATTCGAGCCGCTCGTTCCCGGCTTTTCCCACGTGCCGTACAACGACATCACCCAGCTCGATCGGGCCGTGGACCAAACGACGGCCGCGGTCATTCTGGAGCTGGTCCAGGGAGAAGGGGGCGTGCACGTCATCGACCCGGAGTATCTCCGCGCGGCCCGCGCGATCTGCGACCGCCGTGGTGCGCTTCTCATCTTCGACGAGATCCAGACCGGCATGGGCCGGACCGGGCGCCGCTTCGCCTTCGAGCGGTGGGGGATACTCCCCGACATCCTGGTCCTCGCCAAGTCGCTCGCCGGTGGGGTTCCCATCGGCGCGACGATCACGACCGAGGAGGTCGAGCGTCGATTCCGTGGCACGCACCACTCCACGTTCGGCGGGAATGCGCTCGCCTGCGCGGCGGGCCGCGCGGCACTCGACTATCTCGTTTCGGCGCGTCTGGACGAACGCGCCGAGCGTCTGGGAACCGAGGCGATCTCGCATCTCCGCCGCTCGCCGAGCGCTCGCGTCCGCGAGGTCCGGGGGCTCGGTCTCCTGATCGGGATCGAGCTCAAGGAGCGGGCCGCCCCGTACCTCCAGGCGCTCCGCGAGCGGGGATTCCTCGCGATCGGGGCGGGACCGAACGTTATCCGTTTGCTCCCCCCCCTCGTCATCTCCGAGGCGGACTGGGCCGCCGGATTGACCGCGATCTCCGAGGTCCTTGCGGATGGATGATCCCGAAGTTCTGATCGAGCTTCTGGAGGCCTACAGCCCCTCCGGCCATGAAGGACCGGCCGTCGAGCGGTTCCGGGCCCTCGCCGAGAGGCTCGGCTACTCGGTTTCGAGCGATGTCGCGGGGAATGGGATCGCGAGGCGAGGCTCCGGCCACCCCCAGATACTCTTCCTCGGCCACATCGACACCGTCGAAGGGGCCGTGCCGGTCCGACGCGAGGGAACCCGCATCTACGGGCGGGGCGCGTGCGACGCGAAGGGACCCCTCGCCGCCGCCTTGCTGGCGGGTCGGAGGGCGTCCTCTCGAGGAGAGATCGTGGTTGTCGCGGCGGTGGGCGAAGAGACCGACAGCCGAGGGGCCCGCGCGCTCTTGGAGACGTTCCGACCGGAGTACGTGATCGCAGGAGAGCCGAGCGGGTGGGATGGCCTCGCCATCGGGTACAAGGGCGATCTTCGGCTGAGGGCCACCTTCCTCGGGGATCGCGCCCACCTCTCGGCCCCGACCAGGTCCACCGCCGATCGGGCCGTCGAGTGGATCCAGGGCCTACGGGAGGAGGCGGCGCGGCGAACGGGCCCTACAGCGTTCCGTTCCCTGACCTTCAAGGTCGTCTCCATCGCGACCACGACACACGGGGGCGCGGAGCGCGTGGAGGCGGTGGTCGATCTGCGGATCCCTCCAGGAACCGGGGCCGCGGCGCTCCTCGTCCAACTTCCGCGTCAAGGGGGGCCCGAGACCGTCGAACCCCTTGTGGAGCTCGACCCGTACGAAGGGGATCGCCTCGATCCGGTAGTCGCTGCGCTCTCCCATGGGATCCGGGCCGCCGGGGGACGGCCGACCCTCTGGCGGAAGACGGGGACCTCAGATCTCAACCTCGTGGCGCCGACTTGGCGAGTTGGAGGAGCGGCCTACGGGCCCGGAGACTCACGCCTCGACCACACCGACGGAGAGTTCCTGGAGGTTGGGGATCTCGACCGCGCGGTTCGTGTGCTGGCCCACACCTTCGAGATGCTGGCCGCCGGAGCGGCGATGCCTACTCCTCGTCCACCGGACGAGCGTGCTTGATGAACTCCCCGCTGCGCAGCTCGCGCGCGGCCTGAATGAGTTCCTCTTGCGAGTTCATGACGATGGGCCCGTACCATGCCACGGGCTCATGCAGCGGGCGACCGGAGACGAGCAGGAACCGCAGTGGCGCGTCCGCCGCATCGATTCGGATCGACTCCCCAGGACCGTGGAGCAGGGTCTCTCCCGCGCTCGCTACGACCTCGCCGTTCGCGTCGAAGCGACCCGATCCCGCGATCGTGTGCGCGAACGCGGTGTAGCCGGGATGTGTGGGCATATCGAACGATCCCCCCGCGGGCACCCGAACATCCAGGTACGTGGGATCGACCGAGAGACCCGACACCGGGCCGTGCGCGGTACCGAACGATCCGGCTACGACCTTGACGCGATTGCCCGTGTCGGTCTCTATCTCGGGGATCTCCGATGCCCCAAGACCGCGGTACGCCGGCACGTCCATCTTCTGGCGCGCGGGTAGGTTGACCCAGAGCTGAAACCCCGACATCCGGCCTTCCGCACGCTCGGGCATTTCTTGATGGATGATGCCGCTACCCGCGGTCATCCATTGGACATCGCCGGCGTCGATGACGCCCGAGTTTCCGAGGGTGTCTCCGTGGGCGACCCGCCCCTCGAGCATGTAGGTCACGGTCTCGATGCCCCGGTGCGGATGCCAGGGAAACCCGGCCATGTAGTCGGCGGGGTTCGCCGACCCAAAGTTGTCGAGCAGGAGGAACGGATCGAACAGTGGAACCTGCCCGTTCGAAAACGCCCGCCGCAGCCGCACGCCGGCGCCCTCCAGCGTGGGAACTCCGGGGAAACGGCGAGTTACAGAACGTCGTGGGCCGACCATCGAAATCACCTTCGTCTATCAGATGGCGCAAGGTAACTTATAAGGCCTCGGGGACGCGAACGCCACGGTACCCGGTGGGCGATGGGGCCGTTCGGAGGACGTTCGCCTCCGCGAACCCCTGGCTCCGCCGATCGGACCTCGATCGCAGCGAATCGCACCTTTCGATGTCGGCCGGAACGCGGACGGGCGGTCCGGGAGGGACGGCATCGACTCCCAGTATCGATATATAAAATCCGGCACTCCCACCGGTATGGCACCGTCCGCTCGCCCGCCCCGGAACTGGCCCGGGGGGATGATCGGGATGTATGCCCTCCATCAGATGAGCCGCTCGCCGATCTACGGCTGGCAGCTCGCGGAGCGGATCGCCGAGACGACGAAGGGGGGGTGGCGGCCGGGAGCCGGTGCGGTCTATCCCATCTTGAAAGGCCTGGTCCGACAGAAGCTCGCTCGGACCGACGTGCGGGGCGGCCGCAAGGTCTACCTCGTCACTCCGAGGGGCCGCGCTCGACTCGCGTTGATGCGGGCTCGGATCCGGGACGGCGGTGGACGGTACATGGAGCTGCGCCGGCTCGTGCTCGACATCGTGGATCCGGTCGATCGTCCCGAGTGGGCCATCGAGCAGCTGCGCCGATCCCTCACGATGTTCGTCGAGCTTTCGGATTCCGTCGACCTCGTCCCATCGGCGCGCGGGCGAGCGCTCATGTCCCGGCAGGGGGCCCGTGAGCTTCGCGAGGCGCTCTCGCGCATCGAACACGCTCCGCGGCCCGGCACGGGATCACGTCGGGCCCGGAAGCGCTGAATCGGGGACGCGATCGGGGTCCTCCCGCGGCGCGGGAGCCTTTATCAAAGCGAGCCGGGTCGCCGAGTTTCGCGATGGGCCCGTAGCTCAGGCCGGCAGAGCAGGCGGCTCTTAACCGCAAGGTCAGGGGTTCAAATCCCCTCGGGCCCGTCGTACCCTCGCGTCGGCGCGAACGGGCGATCGCCCCGTGTCGCCGCCGTCTCTTTCTACTTCGGGGGGTGAACGGCACTGGAGGCCAGATGGTGGCGATGGGCATTCCCCGGGAGACGGTCGCGCGGCTGGTACAGGAGAATGAGGGGCACGACTGCCCCGGACACCCCGAGAGCTGCGTGCGGCTGGAGGCGGCGGCGGATCTCCCGACCCGCTTCGGGGACTACCAGGTGGTGGCGTTCTGGAACAACCTCGATCGCAAGGAGCACGCGGCCTTCGTCCACGGAGATATCTTCGAGCAGGAGGCGGTCCCGGTGCGGATCCACTCCGAATGTCTCACCGGGGACGCCATCGGCTCGCTGCGGTGCGACTGTCGCGATCAGCTCATCGAGTCGCTCGAGCGCATCGGGAAGATGGACGCGGGGGTCGTGCTGTACCTCCGGCAGGAGGGTCGCGGGATCGGGTTCACCAACAAGATCCGTGCCTACGAGCTTCAGGACTCGGGATACGACACGGTTCAGGCGAACGAACTTCTCGGCTTCAAGGCGGACGAACGCGACTACGGCATCGCGGCGCACATGCTGACCTCGCTGCATGTGAGATCGGTGAAGGTGATGACCAACAACCCCCAAAAACTGGCCGACCTGGAACGCCACGGGATTCGGGTCGTGGGTCGCATCCCCATCGTGGTCCCCGCGAACCAGGTCAACGGACCCTACCTCGACACGAAGCGCAAGCGGATGGGCCACCTGCTGGCGGTGGAGCAGCCGGACGACCTGGTCGACTATCCCAACCGACCGGCTCCGAACCGCTGATACCTCGGTACGAACCCGCGAGCCATCGACGAGTCAGGCAGAACCGTGTCGGATGCGCGGAGGTTCGAGCTCGTCGACCTTCCGGTCGGTGCCCGCGAGGCTGCCGTTCCGGTCCTGATCGATTCGTTCGTCGGAGTCTATCGCTGGCATGCGAAGCGGACGCTCCGCCAGGTCCGCTGGGTGCGGGCGGCTCGACTGGGAGAGGAGATCGTGGGGGTATCGATGCTCGAGCCGCTCACCCCCGAGGTGGGGTACGTCTACTATCTCGCGGTCCTCGCAGCGCGCCGCGGCGAACGCATCGGGGGGCTCCTGCTGGACGATGCGCTCGAGCGCTTCCACCGCAGCCAGATCCGGGTCGTGTACGGTGCGGTGGAGGAGAAGAACGCCCCATCGCTGGGTTTGTTCCGCTCCCGAGGGTTCCGCGTCGTAGAGCGGCGCGAGCTCGGGTACGCGGAGGGAGGGCTCGGTGCGTGGGGGTTACGCAGCCGGATGCGGCTGGTGCACGGCGAACGGCTGATGGGCAAGCGTTTGGATATCGAGGTCGCTCGGAGCGAGTAGGAGCCTCGATCAGCGGTCGACCAGGAGCATGCCCGTCGGGGAGTAGCGATCCCCCACGACGGAGATCGGGGAGACGGCCGCACCGATCCGTTCCCGGTCATCTCGAGATAGCACGAGATCGAGCGCGGCGACGTTCTCTTCGAGATAGGCCCGATGCTTCGTGCCGGGTATCGGCACGAGGTCCTCCCCTTGTGCCAGGACCCAGGCAAGCGCGAGCTGCGCGGTCGTGCAGCTCTTCTCCGCCGCGATGGCACCCAACCGGAGGGCGATCTCCTGGTTCCGGGAGAAGTTCTCCCCCTGGAACCGAGGGATGCCTCGGCGAAAATCGTCCGGAGGCAGCTGATCGAGCGCCACCAGTCTACCGGTGAGGAACCCCCTACCGAGGGGGCTGAACGGAACGAAGCCGATCCCGAGCTCCCGACACGTCGCGAGCATGCCCTGCTCGGGGTCCCGGGTCCACAACGAGTACTCGCTCTGGACCGCCGTGATCGGATGGACCGCGTGGGCTCGGCGCAGCGTTTGCGGGCCCACCTCTGAGAGACCGAGGAAGCGCACCTTCCCTTCGTCGACGAGCTCGGCCATCGCTCCGACGGTTTCCTCGATCGGGACGCACGGGTCGAGGCGATGGAGATAGTACAGATCGATCGTCTCGACGCCCAGACGACGGAGGCTCGCCTCGCACGCCGCCCGGACATGCGCCGGTCGCCCGTCGACCCGGCGTTCCTGGGCCGCGGGGCCCTGGACGAGGCCGAACTTGGTGGCGAGGACGATCTCCTTGCGGCGGTCCTGGATCTCCGGTCCGATCAGGGCCTCGTTGATGTACGGACCATAGGCGTCCGCCGTGTCGAGAAAATTGATCCCGAGATCGAGCGCCCGGTGGAGCGTCGCCACCGATTCCGCATCGTTCCGGGTACCGTACGAGGCCGACATTCCCATGCACCCGAGGCCGAGGGCCGAGACCAGGGGTCCCATGCGCCCGAGCCGCCGGTGCTTCATGCGTCCGCGCGGCCCTCCTCGTGACCCGCCCGGGCCGTCAGGGGCGGCCCTCCTTTTCCCCCCTCGAAGAACGCGAGGGCGTCGGGGAGTATACCGGCCGCGCAGGCCCATCGCCCCGGGTCCGGATGGGCGGCCCCGACCTCCCGGAATCCCGCCGCTCGGGCCATGCCTTCCGACTCGGAGTCCGTGTACCCGTGAAGCCGGTAAGTTACCGGCTCCGGCGCGGCAGCCCTGCCGCGAAGCGTGACCGAGACCGCGAACCTCACGAAGCGCCCGGCCTGATCCAGCACGCGGTGGATCACGCGCAGGACCCACTCGGGATGCTTAAAGAAGGCGAAGGCTCCGGCCGACACCGCGTAGGAGTATGCGCGGGAAGGGCGGGCCGTCAGCTTCGGACTCTCGCACGGTAAGGCGCCCCTGGGCGACGGCGCTCGCGTCGCACTCACGCCGGAAGCGGACCAATCGTCGGCCGGTGGTCGACGCCCGCGATCCGGCGCCCCGATCGGGGGGACTCCTCGAGGAACGCGTCACCAC
>JABEUK010000010.1 GCA_013044425.1 Thermoplasmata archaeon
CTTCCAGGGGGCCGTCGAGGCCCTCCTACGCTGCGGGAAGCCGACCATCGCGCGGCTCAATGGCATCACGGTGGGCGGGGGCAACGAGCTCCATCTCGCCTGCGACCTCTCGGTGGCCGCATCCCACGTGTACCTGGGACAGGTCGGCGTCGGGGTCGGATCGGTGGCCTGTGGGGGCGCCACGCAGTGGCTCCCCTTGGCGGTCGGAGACCGCCGGGCGCGGGCCATGCTGCTGCTCAACGAACGGATCCCGGCCCGCAAGGCGCTGGAGTGGGGCCTCGTCAACGAGGTGGCCCCGTCGGTGCGGCAGGGGACGAAGTTCGTGGAGGAACCGACGACGGAGCAGATCCGGCTCGCCCAGGGCGGGCGGGACGGCTACCGGATCGACCTCGCACCGCTCGATACGGCGGTCGACCAGATCAGCCATCGCCTCCTCGGAATGTTCCCGGAATGCCTCCGGTACACGAAGCAGCAGGTGAACTTCTGGAAGGAGCTGGCGTGGCACAGCACGGTCGGCCACGGCCGAGAATGGCTTACCCTGCATTTCGCGAATCGGGAACCCCACGAGGGAATGAGCGCGTTCGTCGAGAAACGCCCGCCCGACGTGGAAGGACTCCGGCGCCGGATCGCCAAGGGCCAGGGCGGAGAGTTCCTCTACGGCCGACCGACCCGGCACTGCCCGAGCTGCGGGGCCAAGGGGCTCCCGGAGGAGTTCGGGTTCTGCGGGCGCTGTGGAGCGCCGATCCCTTCGCCCCGCCCGCCCGGGAGGTGAGACGATGTCGGAAGCTGCTTCGGTCCCGTCGCTTCCGGCGGGGGTCTCGCCGGCGTTCCTCCGCGATGCCCGCGGCCTCCAGCGCAAGCTCGTGGAGGAGTACTACGGCCAACTGGCGTCGGACGCGACGCCCCGTCGACCCGTCGCCTACATGCTGGTCGGCGGGAACCTTACGGAGATCCTTCGCTCGTTCGACTACGACGTCGTCTTTCCCGAGATCGTGGCGCTCAACTGCGCGATCAAGCACCAATCCCTCGACAACATCCTCCACGCCGAGTCGATGGGCTACGGGCTGGACGTCTGCGGCTATGTGAAGAACGACTTGGGGCTTCAGGACCTCGGCGGGAAGACGTCATTCGGCCAGATCCCGCGCCCCGACCTGCTCGTGTGCAGCTTCTCCGGCTGCTATGTCTACGTGAAATGGTGGGAAGCGCTCTCCGAATCGTATGGCGCGCCCCTGTTCATGTACGACGTGCCGTACAACCGGGAGGAGACGCCCCGGAAGGAGGATATCGATTACCTGGTGAGCCAGCTCTGGGAGCTGGTCCATCTTCTCGAGAAGCGCACCGGCCGCGCGTTCGACATGGACGCGCTCAAGCGGATCCTGGCGGAATCCCGACGGGCCGAGGATGGCTGGGTCGAGTTCCTGCGCGCCGGCCGCCTCCGGCCGTCCCCGATCGAGGCCTACTTCGAGTCGATCTTCTACATGTTCCCCATCAATGTGCTCCGGGGGACCCGGGAAGCCGCGGATTTCTACGACGTGGTCAACGCCGAGATCCGGGACCGAGTTCGGGACGGGAACTATCCGCTTCCGGAGGAGAAGGTCCGTGTCCTTGTCGAAGGGGTGCCGCCGTACACCAACTACCGGACCTTCTGGGATTTCTTCAGGAAATGGGGCGCGGTATCGGTCATCGCGACCTATCCGAAGGTCGGCGGGCTCTTCGACCGCGGCTTCCGACACGATCCGTCGCGGCCATTCGAGAGCATCGCCGAATACAGCCTCGGCGCCTACGTGAACCAGTCCTGGCCGCTGCGCCGGAAGATCATCGCCGACTACGTGAAGGAGTACCAGGCGGACGCGGCCATCATCCACGGCATCAAGTCGTGCCGTTCGTTCACGGCGGGCCAGGGCGACCTCAGGGACTGGTTGATCCACGAGCAGGGTGTGCCGACCCTGTACATCGAGTCGGACCATCAGGACCCGCGCTACTTCGCGCCGGCCCAGATCAAGAACCGCATGGATGCCTTCTTCGAATCGCTCGAGCAGCGGCGGGCCGTGGCGGCCGCAGCGGGAGCCGCCCCCCCATGAAGCTCGTCGTCGCGGGGGTGGACATCGGCTCGACCACGGCGAAATGTGTGGTGCTTGGGGAGGACGGCGGGGTGCTGGGAAAGTCGCTGAACCCGGTCGGCGTGGACATCGTCAAGGATGCCGAACGCGCCCTCGACGCTGCGCTCGCGGACGCGCACCTGGCCCGCTCCGAGGTATCGTTCGTCACCGGGACCGGCTACGGGCGCTACAAGGTCTACTTCGGGCAGCTCATCGTCACCGAGATCTCCTGCCACGCCCGGGGCGCGAACTACCTCTTCCCGGGGACCCGCCTCGTGGTCGACATCGGCGGGCAGGACACGAAGGCGATCCGGATCAACGAAAAGGGCGAGGTCGTCGACTTCGCCATGAACGACAAGTGCGCGGCCGGCACGGGGCGCTTCCTCGATGTATGCGCCAATGCCCTGGGCTACGATGTGGGCGAGATCGGGCCGCTCTCCTTGCAGGCCCACCGTGCCGTGAAGATCACGAGCACCTGCACCGTGTTCGCCGAATCCGAGGTCACATCGTACGTCTCCCGGGGCAAGGACCCGAAGGACATCCTCGCGGGGCTGCACGCCAGCATCGCGAACCGCACCCTCTCGCTGATGCAACGGGTCGGCGTGGAGCCCGAGATCACGTTCACCGGCGGCGTCTCCCAGAACGAGGGGATGGTCCAGGCGCTCCACCGTCGTCTCGGCACGTCGGTCAACGTGAGCCCGCTCTCCCAATATCTCGGGGCGCTGGGGGCCGCGCTCCACGGCCGCGAGCGGCTCGCGGGAGGTGCGTCGTGATCACCGGGGGCCTCGACCTCGGCGCGGGGGTCATCAAGGGGGTTCTGCTCGAAGACGGCCGGCGCATCCTCGCCTCCTCCTCGGCCCCCTCGCGGGGAATCCCGGTCCAGGCCGCCCACCTGCTGCTGGACGAGCTGGGAGAGGCGGCGAACATCGCTCCCCGGGATGTCGATTACCTCTGCACGACCGGCTTCGGCCGGTACACGATCCCCGAACGGAACCTGCAGGTCAGCGACTTCACCTCCTCGGCGCGCGGCGCGGTCTTCCTCTTTCCCAAGACCCGGATGATCGTCGATGTCGGCACCCAGGCCTCCCGGACGATGTCGGTCTCCGAGACGGGGCGGGTCCTCAAGTTCAAGATGAACGAGAAGTGCGCCGCCGGAGCGGGTCGATTCGTCGAGCGGTGCTCGAAGTACCTACAGGTCCCGCTCGAGGAGATGGGACCGAAGGCGCTCGCCGCCGAGCACCCGAAGCTGATCTCGAGCGTCTGCGCCGTCCTCGCCGAGACGGAGATCATCAACAACGTCGCGGAGGGGGTCCCGCTGCCGGACATCCTCATGGGGGTGTTCCTCTCCCTCTCCCAGCGCGCCTACTCCCTCATGCGGTA
>JABEUK010000118.1 GCA_013044425.1 Thermoplasmata archaeon
GCTCCGAGGTCCCCGGTCTCACCGGCCGGAACAATGCGTCCTTGCGCATCTTGTAGATCAGACGTTTATCGTCAACATCGTATCGCGTCTCCCGCCAAGGGTCCGCGATGTTCGAGTAGCCTCGAACCTCCCAGAACCCGGGTTCGTCGTCGGTCACGAATCGGAGGCCCCGGAGCCACTTGGCCGACTTGTAGAAGTAGCGCTTCGGAACGAGCATGCGGACCGGCCCTCCGTGCTCGGAAGATAACGGCGCCCCATCGGCCGAGTGCGCGAGGAGCACGTCATCGTCCCGGAGAGCCGCGAGCGGCAACGAGGTGGTGAATCCCTGCTCGCACTCCATGATCACGAATCGCGCCCGAGGAGTGGGTCGTACCCGTTCGGCCAGCGCCGCGAAGGGCACCCCGCTCCAGCGCATCCCGACCTTCGACCAGCTCGTTACACAGTGAATGTCGCAGACCTCTTCCTTCTGGGGAAGGCGCAGGAGATCGGCGAAGTCGAGGGTCGCGGAGTGCTCGACCTCGCCGTGGACTCGGAGGGTCCAGGTAGGCGGTGCGAGGTCCCGCGGAACGGAGCCCGCGTGGAGCACGGGCCACCCGCGGGTGTGGATCTGACCCGGGGGAAGGGGGTCGGTGGCCATCGAAGGAGAACAGCGTCCCTGCTCGGATAAGCCCTCAGGGGATACGACGCACGGAGTTCTCGCGCTGGATCAGCGCCGCGTCCTTCGAACCTTGACCTGATCGCCCGTCCAATCGAAGGTGAGCCGGGTGCGCGGCTGCCAGAGCCCGCGCCGGTCCCATAGCGCTCCGACCAACAGCGGTAGCCCGATCGATGCATCGACGTGCGCCATAGCCCGGGTCGCGTGCCGCGAGATCTTCCCCCAGGACTGAGCCTCGTCCAGCGTGCTCCCCGAGAGCCCTCCCCAGTGCGGGGCATCGGTCGTGATCTGGAGCGCGTAGTAGTGCCCCTCGCCCTCGCGGCCGAAGGCGTAGTTGGCCATCACGATCCCGTCGTTGATCCAGTTCTTCGGCGTTCCGCCACCGATGTAGAACACCGCCGTCCGCTCGGAGGCGTTCAGGATCTGGACGAGCTCGTAGTTGTCCCGGATCGCGTCCAGGATGAACCGGTCCGCTCGCTTCCGATTTGCCTGATAGTACAGCGTCAGGCCGATCCCGATCGAGCTGTCGATCAGCGCCGGGGAGAAGACGGGGACCCCACGTCGTGCGGCGGTCGCAAGGATCGAGTTCGGGTCCTGGAACTTCGAGCCGAGGAACTCGAGGTACTCGCGCGAGGAGGCGGGGCGCCGGGGGAACTGTTCGGTGACCTTGCCGATGGCCCGGTCGGTCTCCTCGAACTTGATCTCATCGACGTAGGTATCGTAGATCCGATCGAGGTAGGCATCGCGCAGGAGGACGTCGTCCGCCGTCGGAGTGCCCATCCAGTGGTGGCCGCCGATCGTCTGATAAATGTCCTGGTACATCACCGCGCCCGTGGTCGCGACGACGTCCACGAGGCCCCAGTCGATCAGGTCCCGGAGCACCTTGCGCAGCCCGGCAGCGATCAATGGGCCGGAGACCCCGAGCAGGATCGTCGGGCGCTTGGGGTCGGTGAGCGCGTTCTCCCAAACCTCCATGCACCGTCCGAGGTTGCGCGCCTGGATCGAGGTCGTCTGGAACTGGGAGAGCAGATCCCCCAGTCCGCCTAGGCGGGTCACGTCCACGGGTGCGACCTTCTTCGTCAGCAAACCACGTCGTCGGGCCGAGAGGGAACGTGCCACGGGCGTGCCACATCGGACCGGTTGATAAACGCTCCCGTCTGCGAGCTCTACGGGCCCCGGCGCGGCGCTAACCGAAGCCGGCGAACGCCGCCGGATACAGTCCGTAGACAACCGTCAGAGACCCCACGATGAGGAGCACCGTTACGACGATCCGCTTCAGCAGCTTCGGCTCCACGCGCGCTCCGAGCCGCCCGCCCACGAACGAGGCAAACGCCGCCACCGCGATCAGGGCGAGCGCACCGGCGACGAAGACCACGAGAACTCCATACGTCGCTACGAAGACGGTCTGGAAGATCATCGTGGTGTCTCCCAGCTCCAAGAGCACGGTCGCGACGAACGCGACCGCGATGGCGGAGTGGCCCCGCACGGGGGGCAGTTCGGGATCCTCCTCGTGGAAGTACAGCCAGACTGCGTACCCGATCAGGAACGCGCCACCGCCCGCGCGCAACAGACCGAGCCGGCTCGGTCCGAGGATCGCCACGAAGGCCGCACCGATGGACACGGCGATCGTCGTCGACACGAGGAACGCGAGCGCCCCTCCGACCCAGGTCAGGAACGGTGACTGCTTGGCCGCGATGGCCATGATGGAGAAACTCGTGCGGTCGACGAGCTCGAGGCCGCCGATCACCGCGAACACGACGGCGAACCCGTAGAACACGCCGGCGTCCACGAGCGAGCCCGCCGACCTCAGGCGAGGTGCTTCAGGAACTCGTCGACCTGCCGCTCGCAGTACGCGCAGGAGAGCACGACCGGCCCACGACGGAGGACGTGGAACTGGCTCTCGACGGGCTCGGATTGGTTGGAGATGCAGCTCGGGTTCGGGCACTTGACGATCCCGAAGATGCGTTCGGGAAGATCGACGCTCCGCTTCTCCTGCACGCGATAGTCCCGGATGATCGAGATCGTCGCGGTCGGGGCGAGGAGGGCGATCGCGTTGACCTTGCGCGGGGAGAGCTCCATGTTCTCGACCTTGACCATGTCCTTCCAGCCGATCTTCCCGGATCGGACGTGGAGCGCGATGCTGACGGTCGAGTCCTTGTCGAGCTCCTTGATGCCGATGATCCGAAGGACCTCGAGGGCGAGCCCATTGCCGATGTGATCGATGACGGTCCCGTTCTTGATCGGCGTGATCTTGAGTTCGCGCACCATCGTTGCCTCTACCCGGCCTTCGCGCCCAGGACCCCGGTCAAGAGGGCCATCCGGACCGGCACCGCGAGGAATGCCTCGCGGAAGTAGGCCGCATGCGGGGTTCGGTCGACCTCGGGATCGATCTCGCCCGCGCGCGGAAGCGGATGCATCACGATCAGTCGGGGTTTGGCGCTCGCTAGCACGCTCGCGTCGATCCGATAAGAGCCCGCGACCTTGCGGTACTCGCCCTCGTCCGGGAACCGCTCCTTCTGGATCCGGGTGACGTAGAGGACGTCGGCGTCGCGGACCGCGCGCGAGACATCGGGCTCCTCGGTGATCTTGACACCGAGCTGATCGAGCTCGGACCGGGACTCGTCGGGGAGCCTCAAGGCGGGAGGAGAGGCAAGGACCAGCTCGGCGCCCAGGATCCCGAGCGCGTAGGCGAGCGAATGGACCGTCCGGCCGTACTTCAAGTCTCCGAGCAGCACCACCTTCAGCCCGGCCAAGGTCCCGAACGCCTCCCGCATGGTGGCGAGGTCGAGGAGCGCCTGGGTCGGATGCTGACCGGCGCCATCCCCGGCGTTGATCACCGGTTTGTCGGACGCGTCCGCAGCGAGGCGGGCCGCCCCCTCGTTCGGATGACGGATCACGATGGCATCGGAGTACGAGCTCAGCATCCGGACGGTGTCGTACAAGCTCTCGCCCTTCTTCATCGAAGAGATCCCCGAATCGGCGATGGTGATGCAGCGGCCACCGAGGCGCTGGACCGCCGTCTCGAAGGAGAGGCGCGTGCGGGTCGACGGCTCGAAGAACGCCATCGCAACGATCTTGCCCGCCAGCGCGTTGCTCGACTTCTTCCCCTCCGCGATCGGGATCATCTTGCGCGACGCGCTGAGCAGATCGGTGATCTCCCGGGGAGAGAGATCGCGGATGGAGACGAGGTCGCGGCCCTTCAGCGCCATCCCACTCTCGGAGCATGGGTCACTCCTTAAACGTTGCCGAGCCTCGGTTTCCACCGGGAATGTCGAGCCCGGTGGGGATGCGCCAGCCCCGCAATGCGATCCTGTTCGGCCTCGTTGCGTTCGCCTGGGGGATGAACTACATCTTCGTCCCGATCGGGCTCGAGTATACGAGCCCGCTTTGGCTCGCGAGCCTTCGGGCGGGGATCGCCATCGTCTTTGTCGCGCCGTACGTTTACGTCCGGCACCGACGGAGCGTGCTCACCCATCGGGATCGCCGGGACGCGCTGCTCCTCGGGATCCCCAACACCGCACTCTTCCTCGGCCTGTGGTTTGTGGCCGCTCCGCAGGTCGCCGCCGGGGAGACGGCGATCCTGATCTACACCTTCCCGCTCTGGGTGGCCCTCTTCTCGCCCTGGGTGCTCGGTCATCATCTGAGCCAACGTCACTGGATCGCCATCACGATCGGGTTTCTAGGGATCGTTGTGATCAGCCAGCCCTGGACCCTGGGAGCAGGCTCGGTTCCCCCGGTGGCGCTCCTCGAACTGCTCGGAGCTGCCGTGAGCTGGGCGATCGGCACCGTGCTCTACCAGCAGCGGTTCCGCGGGGCGCAGGTCGTCCAGGAGGCGAACGCCTACCAGCTCGGGGGGGGTGCGCTCGTGCTGCTCCTCACAACGTTCCTGGTCGAACCGGGAACCCTTCCCCCCACCGCTCCCCAATTGTGGCTCGCGGTCCTCTGGATCGGGGTCTTCGGGACCGCCTTCTCCTACATGGTATGGTACTACCTGCTCGATCAAGTCCCCGCCGCGACCCTCGCGGCGTACAGCTTCCTCACCCCGCTGGTCGCCCTGGTGGCTGCCGCCGTGCTCCTCGGGGAGCGGCTGACGGTCCCCGAACTCGGGGGCGTGGCCCTCGTTCTGATCAGCATCTACGGGATCGGCAC
>JABEUK010000119.1 GCA_013044425.1 Thermoplasmata archaeon
CCGTTCGAGGCCGAAAGCGCGGAGGGCGATCCCGCAGCCTCGGAACCGGAGGACGTTGCCATGCTCAACCGGATGTTCTACGATAGCTCGGTCGATATCGGTGGTGTGGTACGAATCGGTCCACGAACGTACGTCTGCACGAAGGCCGGTTGGAGAGTCGCCGCGCGGGTGTGACGGGGACGCCATGGGCACGCTCGGGATTCTAGTGTTCCCCTCTCCGATCCAGCACCGGCTCCCCGCGATCGGATTGGGCCTTGCACAGAGCGCCGCCCAGATGGGCCATCAGGTCACCGTCTTCTTTCTTGGGGATGGCGTGTACTGCACGAGTCGGGCCCTCCAGGCCGCGGGATCGGATTCCGTAGTGACCCACTACGCGCAGTTGCCTCGATCGGTAGCCCTCATCAACTGCTCGACCTGCGCGCGCTTCCGCGGTCTCGCCGATGGGGATCTGATCCCCAACGCGCGCAACGGTACCTTGGAGGACCTCGCCGACCTGCTTGCCGGTGCGGACCGGTTCATCGCGCTGACCCAAGAGGGATGAACACGCATGATCCTCTTCTGGGCCCGACACGCACCCTTTTCCACGAACCACCTCGCCGAGATGATCCGAACCTCGGCGATGACGGTCGCGCTCGGAACCCCCGTGCGTCTTCTCTTCGTCGAAGAGGGGGTCCGTGCGCTCGTTCGCGACCAGGAGCCGCACCGGCTCGGGCCCCCCATCGAGCAGCTGCTGCAGGGAATCATCAGTCCGGAGAGCCCCGCGCTCGTCCATCGCGGATCACTCGCCCACCGGTCGATCCGTGCCGAAGATCTCATCGAGCACCTCCCCGTCGCGCTGATCGGTACAGATGAAGCGGCGGATTGGTTGATCCGAGCCGACCGGGTGGTGCCTCTGTGACGGACGGAGCCGCCCCGGAGCGTCTGTGGGTCGTGCTGCGCCAGGGCCCGCTTGGCGCCGATGAGGAGGCGATCCTGGCCGCGCTCGATCTCGCGGCGAAGCGCGACGGGGTGCGGCTGCGATCGGTCGTACTGGGCACGGCGAGCTACGCCGCCGAGGGTGCCTCCACATCCTCCGCCCACGCGACGGCCCCGCTCTACGTACTGGAGGAGGAACATCGAGGACGGGGACTCCGGCGGGGCCCGGGTCGACCGACCGAAGCCGTGAGCTACGCGCAGATCGTCACCTGGCTGTTTCAAGCGGAGAAGGTGATCTCGTTTCCATGACCGCTGGAGGGGGACCCGATACGTTTGTTCCACTTCCGATGGCCGGGGACCCCGCACGCACCGGCGCCCCCCCCCTCGCCCAAGGGCCGATCCAGATCGTCTATGTCCGCTACCGCGACCCAGCTCCCCTCGAGTTTCCCGGGGTCGCGGGATTGATGCCCGGGCCCATCTTTCACGCCGCCGGCGTTCTGCTGCGCGAGGACGAGGGGTTTCTCGCGCTCGGGGAGGTCGCGTTCGGTGAGGAGAACGGCCCATTCACCCAACGGTTCGGCTCCGACCTGTTCCCGGCGTACCGCCATGTCCTCACCATCCCGAAGGAGACGATCCTAGACCGGCGCACCTTCCTCCTGGAGGGCACCGGGCCGTGAGCGGCGATCTATCGGAGCCGCGGACCGACCCCGCAGAACGAGTGAATAATTGGACAAATGGAAAGTCGTAAATAGAGTGCCAACCTACAGTGGCGCACGGTGCTAATTCTATGGACCCAACCGTGCCATCGAAAGCCCAGCTGGATGCGCGAGGCCTCTTCTGCCCCATGCCGATCCTGAAGGCCAGCGAGCTCCTCGGCTCCCTGGGTCGGGGGGGGCAGCTCGAGGTACTGGCCGATGATCCTGCGGCGCCCTCGGACTTTGTCGCGTTCGCCAAGCGGACCGGCAATCCGCTGCTCGCCAACGAGGAGAAGGACGGGTTCTACCGGTTCGTGCTGGAACACAAATAAGGAGAGTAACGAAAATGTTGGAAGGGACCACGGCGCATGCCACGGAGACGATGGAGCACGCGAAGAAGGACGGAAAGACGTCGCTGATCTTGGTGGTTTCCAAGGGGGGCGCGGACATGGCCTATCCGTCGCTGATCCTGGCCACGACGGCTCGGGCGCTGGGGATGGATGCTCACATGTACTTCACGTTCTGGGGGATGCAGCTGCTGACGCCCGAGGGCCGGAAGAAAGCGATGGACGTCTTCCCGCCGGAACTCCAGAAGAAGATCGCGGAGAAGTTCCCGACGCTCGAGCAGTTCATGCAGGCCGCCAAGGCGGCCGGAGTGCGGATCCACGCCTGCTCTCCCACGATGGATATGTTCGGTCTCAGCAAGGATCAGCTCGTCGGCGAGGTCGACGACGTCATCGGTGCGAGCACCTATCTCGAGCTCGCTTCGCGATCGGACGCGATGACCCTCTTCATCTGAAGGTCGCCTAGGACGAAGAGCGCCGACGCTCCCATGTCCGTGGGGAACTCCCCTTCCCCCGCGCGGATGGCCATCATCCTCACGGAGAACCACGTCGACAAGCTGCTGCCGTTCTCGACGCTGGTCAGCGGGGCGGTCGCGATGGGATTCGAAGTGCACGTCTTCGCGAGCTTCTGGGGATTGGACGCGTTCCGGAAGTCGAGCCCGAGTCCTCATCCTCCCACCAGCCCCGGTCATGGGGCAGCGGGGGCGGAGCTCGAGAGCACCCTCGCGGACCGAAAGGTCCCGTCGTGGAAGTCCATGCTCTCCACGGCGAAAGGGATCGGCACCCTGCGCATCTACGCATGTTCCCAGTCGATGCAGCTCTTCCACCTGACCCCCGCCGACCTCGACCCGATCGTCGACGAGGTGGTCGGGATCGCAACCTTCATCGATCGGACTCGGCATGCCGAGGCGTCGTACTTCGTAGGATGACCGACGACGCATCTTCGGAAGCAACCGCGTCCCCCCGGAGCGGTAGAATGGTGGTCGATGCGCGGGGGAGCTGGTGCCCCGGGCCGCTGATGGAGCTCGTGCGGGTCATCCAGGAGGAAGCGGTCGGGACCGAGTTCGAGCTTCTATCGAGCGACGAGGGTTCTCGCAAGGATATCCCGCTGTGGATCGACAAGGCGGGCCATCAGCTCCTTCAGATCACGAACGAACCCGGTTTCGATAGGTTCATCATCCGCAAGTCGCATGCCTGAAGGTCGTACTGGGATGTATCAATCATGAAGCGAGTCATCGTACTGGGTGGAGGAATCGGCGGAACGACGGTCGCCAACCGGATCCGTAAGGGCCTCGAAGCAGAAGTGGCCGCCGGGCAGGTCCAGATCCAAGTGGTCGATCGGGAGGGGATCCATGCGTACCAGCCGGGGTACCTCATGGTCGTCTTCGACAAGATGCGGCCGGAGGAGACGAAGCGCGATGAATCCGGTCTCCTTCATCGATCGATCCAGCTCGTGCGGGCGGAGATCGAAAAGATCGACCCCGCCGCCAACAAGGTCGTGCTCAAGGGTGGCAAGGAGCTTCCGTACGACGTCCTCGTCATCGCGACGGGATCGGTGATCCATCCCGAGGCGGTCCCGGGATTCACGGAGGGTGCGCACAGCTTCTACGATCTCGCGAACGCGCAGAAGTTGCGCACGGCGATCCAGCAGTTCACGGGCGGGAAGATCCTGATCGCGGTCGCGGGAATGCCGTACAAATGCCCGGTGGCACCGCTCGAGGTCACGTTCATGCTGGACGACTACCTCCGGACCCGGGGCCTTCGGGACAAGACCGAGATCCACTACGCCTATCCGATCCCGAAGGTCTTTGGGATCGATACCGTCGCCCAGCCGATGCAACGGCTCATGGCGGAACGAGGCATTTCGATCCACGTCCCGTTCAATGTGGAACGGATCGACCCGGTGGGTAAAACGGTGAAAGGGGTCGAGGGAGAGACGATCCCGTTCGACCTGTTGATCGCGATCCCGCCGCATCGGGGTTCCGATGTCGTGGGGGCCTCGGGCCTGGGCGACAAGGGCAACTGGATCCCCACGGATAGGTTCGCGCTCAAGGTCGAGGGGAAGGAGAACATCTACGTACTCGGAGATGCGACGAACATCCCGATCTCCAAGGCGGGTTCCACGGCGGACTACGAGGCGGAGGTGGTTGCCCACAACGTCGTCGCCGCCGCTCGCGGGGAGTCCCCCAGCGCCCGGTACGACGGCCGGGTCTACTGTTGGATCATGACCGGGATGTCCCAGGCGACGTACATCAAGTTCGACTACCTGCACCCCCCGCATCCGCCCACTCCCTCCTTCGCCCACTACTGGAACAAAGTGATCTACAACCGGACGTACTGGGACATCACGGCACGAGCGCTGTACTAGAGGGGCCGATCATGGCGACCACTTCGACACCGAGCCCCCCGGGCGCCCCCACGAACGATGGGGGGTCCGGCCTTCAAGTCCTCAACGACCGGCTCCTGCGCTGGCAGGCGGACGGAACGCTCGACCGGCTATTCGCCCTCGCGGAGGGTGTCGTGGGTATCACCGATGCGGTCACCGATCGAATGCTGGGATCGGCCGGCTCGACCCTCGTCGGAGCGCTCTCCCTGGTCGACTGGATCGCGCAGGACGAACGACGGCGCGACGTCCTCTTCTACCTCGTCGAGAAGCTCGCGGAGTGGAAGGAGACCGGAGCCCTCGAGACCCTCGTCACGCTCCTCGAAGGCGCCGTCGGAGTCGCCCAGGCGACGTCCGACGAGATGGTCGCATCGGCAGGGGCGTCGGCGGTCGGATGGGTCCGCTTCGTGGAGTCGCTGCCGGCCAAGGAAGAGATGGAACCGCTCATCGCGACCCTCGTGGAGAACGCGCCCGCGCTGACCTCGCTCGCCTCATCCCTCCAGATCCTCTCCGAGCCGGAGCGTCGGGAACGCGAGCTGGCCCGGGTTCCGGCGGTATCGGGTATTTTCGGACTTGGACGCGCGCTCGGCGATCCCGAGATCCAGCGGGGGGTCCGCCTCGCCCTCCTCGTCTTCAAGGAGATGGGACGCCAGACGCCTCCCCCGGCCCGGCCGTAGGCCGCATGATCGGCCGATGGTCTCTCCGGTTGCACCGGGACGCCGATGAACGGTGAGAGCG
>JABEUK010000120.1 GCA_013044425.1 Thermoplasmata archaeon
ACGGGCATACTTTCCCTAAGGGACCACCAGAATGGGCGCACCATCAGTAGAGGCTACCGATTTCACGTCAGGGGAGCACTGCAAACGTCGAAGTCAGGTTCGAGGCTCGCACGCGGATGGCGGCCCTAAAGGCCCGCAATCCACTCCACGCATTCGTGGCCGGGAATGCCGTGCTCACGCGACGCGTCGAGCCCGTACCTTGGCCTTGACTTCTCGGATCGGTATGGTGTCGGCGAGGTTGTAGAATTCTTTCTGGTTCAGCCGTTCGTTTGTCACGCTTTCGAACGGCCTCTCAGCGACCTTGACGGTTTCAATCAACGTGGGAGCGATGTTCTCACCGTCGACTGTGATTGTCAGCTTCTCCGTTCCATCGAGCCATCGGGTCATGCTCCCGTCCGTCCGTGTGAGTAATGGTCCCGTCATCCCTGCCTTAGATAGCCTCCTTAGTCCCGAATATCTCGCCGCCAAGTCGTAAAGAGCCAGACCCTTTCCGCCTGGTTGGTTCGCGTACCAAGAGAGCGGGTGAGGTAGAAGGTCCGATCCGAGGAGGAATGCCGCATCGACTTCCACCTGCATCGCGACGGAGGCGGTGCTGTAGGTCGGTGCGGCCGTGATGCCGAGGGCCGGAATCACCTGCGCCATCTGATAGGGCTCACCAGAGTACCAGCCCTTCCGGCCAAGGTTCGCCGCATATTCCACCCATTCGATGGGTGTGGCGTCGCCAAGACCTTCCCTTGAGAAGACGATGTATCCGACTACCGGCACGCAAGTTGGAGACCGCCCGGGGTGGGATAGGGCAGCGTCGGAGTACAGGATAGTTGCCGAATCCTCCAGCGTCATGCGTGTAGAATGGTAAAGGTTCGATTTGAGGATGTTCGGGCGTCGTTCTGGGATGGAACTGGCCGACGTGGTACGTCCCAAGTTTGCATCCCGCGATTTGTGACGCCTTTTCTGGACGACCCGAATCCCGCGAAAATTAACAGTTCCGTTTCAAACGGAACTGTACCGCTATCGGGCCCACACGACTCTTGAGGGTCTTCTGTAGCATCCCGGGTTCTGAACGCCGATTAGGGACGTCGGAGGGGTGACTACTGCCCACGAGGTAAAGCTCCCGCCACCCGCACGAATCTCTGCTCAATGGCTGAGAAGCCACAAGCCAATGCTGAGGCATGGATTATGGTGTTAAGGTCACCGCCGAGACGCTCTGCGAATCGATCTCCTATTTGTCCCTTCATCGACTTCAGGACCTCCGACCTCTAGTTGGGAGTATCCCAGGTCGTGGACGTACTGGGCGCCTTCCAATTCATGGAAGTACCGGCAAACCCCACCGAAGTCTCCGTCCATACGAAACTCATCCGCCAGCCCCGACTTTCCAAGGCGTCGGACGTGCGCTACCACCGATCCCTCGGCGGCAATCCATTGGGATGCCTTTCGCTGAAAATAGCGCCCGCACGCCGCGAGGTCTGCCCCGTTCGTACCGAATGCTACAGGAGAATAACTACCCTGACCCTTCTTTGGGGTCGGGGCACCGATCCCGGGTCGCACGTTCAATCACCTTCTTCCATCAGAAACCCTCGTCGGTCGGAGAGAATGGAAAGGGCTCGGAGAGTTACAGCACCGAACCTGTGAAAGGTCCGGAGCGTTAAGAGTACCGTCCGACTCTGCTTCCGTGAATAGTTCTGCTACCCATGGCCGGAATCAGCGGAGGGGGAAGAGCCCCTATCGGACTTACAACGATGCGGGGAACGACCCTGGCCGACATGAACCGTGGACGGGTGCGAGGTTGGGCACTCATCGGCTCCGGGGTCCTTGTCGTCTTGGCGGTGCTCTCGTGGCCAGACCTCGCTTGGGTACTGGTGTCCGCCGGGCTCGCGGCCGGCCTCGCACTCTTCACGCTTTGGATCCATCTCTCACTCCCCGACGCCGAAACAGAAGGTGATTCGGACGCGGAGATGACCGAGCCTGCGGACCTCACTACAGGGGAGCGCGACTAGGTTCCGGCGCGAGATCGTGAGGGGGGAATCCGGGTCTCCTGCCTTACGACGTCATTTGGCCCCGGGCGCCGGCGGCATCGGCCACCGACCAACCTCAATCCAGAAACAGGGGCCCAGACCCCTGACAGGGAACTTCGCAAGCCGAGTCGAATCCTCCGCGATAGGGAGGGTACGTTACAAAGCCGTTTCAAACAGAACTGTAACATTGTCGTGACTTCACGAGGGGAGGTGACTCGCGCGGCCAGGAGATCAACACGGCCACCGACACGTGCGGTCCCCGGGGTTCGGTCGTACCCGCCGCCGAGCTTTCATGACTCGCGCGATCCGAAGGGTCCCTCTCCTCGTTCGCGCGTCCCCTCGATCACCCCGACGCGCCGCCACCCATGGTTATCTCTTACTGACAGCGTAGGTCGGCGGCGATCCAGATGCCGGGTGAGGAGTGACGGTCGGCGTGTATCGTATTCACGGCCGGCCCCAGGTGGGAGGGAAGCGACAGTGGCGGAGCATAGATAATCCTACAACCGAGGGAACGACCGAGGGACCCTCGAGCCGCCGTCGCGACGATCGTGGAGGGTAGTATGACCGTCCGGAAAGCGACCATGGTTCAAGAGGCAGGACGGAGGAAACCGATGATCCGAGGGTGTAACCTGGCGTTTGGATCGACCGATGGACGAGGGGCAGCGAGGCGTTCCTGGACCACTAGACCTTGCTAGTCCGTTTAGCCCCCGGGAAAGATCCCGAACATGATGACGCGCACCAAGACGCGGACGATTCGGCTGCAGATCTTCACTCAAACCTCCCCTAAGAGTGCCTTCAAGGCGATCTCCGAGCCCGAGCTTCTCAAGCGCTGGTTGCTGGACGGTGCGAGCCTATCCCTCCGCCGAGGCGGCAGTTACTCGTTCACTTGGGTCGGCGGCCCGACCCACGCGGGCCACGTGCTCGAGTTCGTCCCCGGGAAACAGATCACCCTGACCTGGCAGTGGCCCGGGCAGGAGGATCTGCTCGTGACCAGGCTGAAGCTGGAGGTTGAGCCCAAGAACGCCGGAACCGTGGTGAGGCTCACGCACTCGGGCTTTCCGAAGCAGGAGCGATGGGTCGATCTCTACGGCGGGTCCATCCAAGGATGGACGTACTTCCTGATGAACCTCAAGTCCGTCCTGGATCACGGTCAGGACTTGCGATCGCAGTACGACTGGTAGGAACTCTGCTCGGGCCTGGAAGGGGTGCCGAGGCAGAGCCCGGGGGTCTTGGAGGATGCGGCGCGGACCGACGATCGCCGCGGAAACTTCCCGAGAACGTGCCGGCCCGTTTCCGGCGAAGAGGAGCGGCTGCCTCTCACTGGATCGGCCCAAGCTCCATGGTCCGGAACCCCCAGATGGCCGCCCCGAAGGCGACCACGGCCAGCGCGCCGAGCACTCCGAGCGACTCCAGATCGGCGATCCCCAGCGTGCCGCCGAACGCGTCCCGGATCGTGTCCGCGGCGTAGGTGAGCGGGTTGACGTAGAAGACCACCGCGAGGGCCTTCGGGGTGTTCGAGGTGATGGGGTAATAGACGGTGGAGAGGAAGATGACGAACAGCTGGAGGAACGACTGGATGGTGAAGTAGGCGTTCGCCGAGCGCAGCCGGGTCCCGAGTGCGATCAGGAGCCCCGCGAAGAAGACGCTCCCGAGGGCGACAGTGAGCAGGACCGTGGCCACGCCCAGCGGGGAGAGCGATGGGATGCCGATGAACGGGAGCCCGACCAGCATCATGATGCCGACTCCCACGAGCGCAAAGAGGAGCGTGGTGAGCACGAGTCCACCGAGGTACTCGGAGCGGCGGAAGGGTCCCGAGAAGATCTGCTCCACCATCGCCCATCGGCGATCGAGCCAGAACAGGTTCCCCGAGACCACCCCTCCGGTGATCATCTGGAAGGCGATCATCCCGGGGACCAGGAACGCCGTGTACGATCCCCCGCCGGTCACGTTGGTGGAAATGATCGAACTGAACATCGTGCCGAGGACGACGATCGTGATGACCGGTTGGCCGAAGCGAATGATGATGGTCAGGGGGTCCAGATTCGACGCGAAGTTCCGAACCACCAGCCGGAGTAGCGGCGGAAGTTTCACGTGAGACCCCCGATGCGTCCCGGGGGGAGTGCGCCGGAGGGTCGGAGGCGCCCCTTCGCCTCGTCGGTAGGGGTCGAATCGAGGTCGCCGATCATCCCGAGGAATGCGGCCTCGAGCGTCGCTTCCTCCACGGACATCCGCTCGAGCTCGAGCGAGTGGGACTGGGCCCAGTGGCTGAGCCACGGCAGCAACTCTTCGGCATGCGGTGCCAAGAACGCGACCTTCGTCTCCGGGGCGCCGAGGTCCTCGACCCGTTCCAGAAGAACGGCACCGCGGGCTTCGAGCTCGCGCGCGAGCTCCGTGCGCACTTCGGGCGCGGGCGGGGCGGTGAACGTGACCGATACTTCTCGCGCTCCGGCGTGCTTGCGCTTGAGCTCCTCGGCGGTGTCCAGGGCGAGGAGCTGACCGAGGTGGAACACCGCGATCCGGTCGCACAGCATGTCGGCTTCGTGGAGGATGTGCGTTGTGAACACGATCGATAAACCGTGCCGGGCCCGCTCCTTCAGATAGCGCAGGATCCGGCGTCGCGCGATCGCGTCCAAGCCGACGGTCGGTTCGTCCAGGAACAGGATCTCCATGTCGTGCATGAGCTCTCGCGCCACCTGGAAGCGGCGACGTTCTCCACCCGAGAGGGCCCACGGTTTGCGACGCCGAGCCTCGCCGAGCTCGAAGAGCTCGATCATCTCCTCGGCCCGGGTCTTGGCCACCTCCCGAGGTACGCCCCAGAGAAACGCGTAGAGCGTGAGATTCCGTTCGACCGTTACGAAGTCGAGCGACTCAGCCTGAAGCACCACCCCGAGACGGGAGCGGAGAGCGCGCCCACCGTACCGGACATCCTGACCTAGAACGACGGCCGTTCCTTCGGTCGGAGGCAGTAGGGTCGTGAGGAGTCGTACGGTGGTGGTCTTGCCCGCGCCGTTGCGACCGAGCAGCCCCAACACCTCTCCCCGATGCAAATCGATGTCGAGGTGTCGGATGGCGAACCGCCCCGGAGCGTACGCGTATCCGAGATCGAAGGTCTCCAAGGCAATCTGATCGGAAGGCATGGTCGTTCGGTAGCCTGCGGCGAATCCCGCGCTCGACTTGACCATTTCGAAGCCGGAGCACGGAGCGCCTCCGCGCCGCTAGAATCGCTTCCGGCTCCGCCGTGGTGCCTTCAAGGTTGGAGGTCTCGCTTCACGGGATTTCCGTTGTCGGTAAGTACGGGCGACGCGGTAGCCTTTGCCGGAGCATCCCATGTACTGCGCTCACTGCGGAGCCGCGCTTCCCGAAGGAACCAACGTCTGCACGTCCTGCGGGGTCGCTTCGAGCACGTCGGTGCCCGGCAGTCCGAAGGCCAACTCCTCGGACCCCATCGACGAGGTCCTCCAAGAGACCAAGAAGGCGGTGAGGGAGCTCGCCAGCGCGACCGCGAAGCTCTCGAAGCAGGTGGCTGCGCACGCCGACGCCCTGGCGAAAGATCCGTCGGGTACCACGAGGAAAGGCCTCGACCATCTGAAGCGGGACATCCACTCGCTCGTCGACGACGTCTCGGATGCTCTGAAGAAGCTGTAGGGCCGCGCTCGCGACCCGGTCGCACCGCGCGTTCGACGGACCGGCCCCGCGTTCCCAACAGGCCATCTCCTTGGAGGGAATGGCCCGGTCGTGCCCGAATCGCAAGCGGACCCCATCCTCGTGTTGGGTGCGACCGGCTTCGTGGGGCGTCGGGTCTCAGAGACCTTGCTCGCCCATGGCCGTCCCGTGCGGGCGCTCGTCCGACCGCACGGCACCCTCCGGCCCTTGCCCCCGGGGCTCGTGCGCGTACCGGGGGATCTGCTGGATCCCTCCGAACTGACCGCGGCATTCGAAGGCGTCAGAACCGTGTACTATCTCGTCCACTCGATGGCGAGCCGTGACCGATCGGTGGATTTCGCACACCTCGATCGACAGATCGCCCGCCACACGGTCCGTGCCGCCACTCGTGCCGGCGTGGAGCGGATCATCTATGTCGGTGGGCTAGGGCGGGGATCGATCGCGTCCTCGCCGCATCTCGAGAGCCGGCAAGAGGTGGAGGAGATCCTCGCGAGCGGCTTGTCGTCCCTAACGACCTTGAGGGCGGCGATCATCCTCGGTGCCGGCGGCGCATCGTTCGAGATGATGGTGCAGCTCGTCGAGCGGCTTCCTGCGATGATCTGTCCCCAGTGGATACGAACCCGGTGTCAACCGATCGCGCTGGACGATCTGGTCGAATATCTCGTCGGTTGCCTGTTCGAACCCCGAACCTCCGGACGCGGGTTCGACGTGGGGGGACCGGAGGTCCTACCCTACTACGAGATGCTTCATCGCATCGGAGACCGGCTTGGAGCTCGATCCTGGATCATCTCTACGCCGCTCCTGACCCCCCGGCTCTCGTCCCATTGGGTCGGGTTCATCACGACCGTTCCCGCACCGATGGCCCGACTCCTGGTCGATGGCATGAGCACCGAGGTGACGTGCCGAGAGAACGAGATTCGCAAGCTCATCGACGTCCGGTTGCATTCGTTCGAGGAGGCGCTCGACCGCGCCTTCGCGGATCGGCCCCTTCACCCGCTCTCGATGCGACAGCACTTGGCCCGGGTCCCCGGCGGTGGCGATCGATTGCTCTCGCTCCCGCCGGCGCCTGCGCGTTCCGAACGCTAAAGCGAGTCCGAGACCGGACCGAAGAACTCGATCCAGTTGCCGTCCGGGTCCCGAGTGTACACGAGGTTCTCGTGCTCCTCTCGGATCCGCGCCACGATCGGCAGCTTGCGCCGGCGTAGCTCCTTTTCCCAGGCCTCTACGTTCGACACGCGGAAGCCGAGGTGATCGAACTCGGTGCCTTTGCGGATGGGCTCGAAGAATCGGTTCGCTCGCGGGTAGAAGTTGAGCTCCAGTCGCTGGGCCGCGCCCGGGAACGCGAGGTGGATCCATCGGCCTCCGTGTCCCATCTGCCCGCGTCGATGGACCCGAAAGCCGAGCTTCTGGTAGAACCGGAGCGATCGGGCGAGATTGCGGGTGCGCAATCCGCTGTAGACGAACTCGACCTTGATCCGCGTCATCCTGCCGCTGGAGCAGATCGCCGAGATAAAAGGGGTGGATGCCGAAGATTTCCCTACCGAAGGTATGCTTCGGATCAACCCTTGACGAGGAGTAGAGCCGCCGCAGGGAGGAGTGCCCGGTGCACACCCGACTTCAGGCACGGGCCGGGAACGAGCTCCGCATCGACGGATTGGCGACCGTCACACGCGCCCGAGGCAGGGGGGCGGGATCGCCCTCGTAGCCTCAGGGCCGCCTATGGTTCTCGGGATCGCCCGGTAACGGTCGGCGTCCGGGCCATCTCCTCAACGATCGCAGGAGGGCTGTGTCCGAGAGGCCGTGTTCGCCCCGTCCGCACAAACCCTCGCCCCACGTAGAGAGAGCGTGCCGCCTCCTGGCTCGGGTTGACCTCGAGGAGGACGGGTCGAGCGGGAGTGACGGAAGCGAGCCAACCCAAGAGCTGGTCCAACAGCCGGCCGCCGATCCCCCGCCCTCGGCTCTGGGGGTGGACCCACATCCCCCAGACGTGCGGCTGGTCGTCCTCGGTGAAGCCGCTGCCGATCATGCCGACCAACTGGCCGGCCCCGTTCTCCGCGACGTAGATGGCTTCCCGGGTTCCGGTGCTTCCACGGGTCGCCCCATTCTTCCATTTCTGGGGATCGGACTCCTGCTCTCGGCGCAGGTTGCTCCCGAAGGCGAGTGGATCGGTCTCCAGCGCCGCGAGCCGAAGGATGCGGAGTGCGTCCCAGTCCTCGGGACGGAT
>JABEUK010000011.1 GCA_013044425.1 Thermoplasmata archaeon
GCTGTACACCGTGGGCCCGGGGGCCGGCTCGCCGAGCTCGCTGGCGAAGACGGCGACATCGCTGGAGAAGGCACGCGCGGGCTCGATCCCCACGAATCGCGGGACCGAACGGAGGTCTCCGGGCCGGAGACCGACCTCTTCCGCGCATTCCCGTAGGGCGGTCTCCGCGAGCGAACGATCGCCCTCGTGCACGTGACCTCCCGGGAGCGCGATCTGGCCGGAGGCCCGATCGGTAGAGCGGATCGTGCGCTCGATGAGGAGGGCCTCGATGTCGCGAGCGCCCTCGCGCAGGACGATCAATACGGCCGCTCCCGCGAGGCTCGTGGGCGGAGCCGCCGGAGCGAAGCGTCGGAGGAGCGCGGGGATGCGCTCGCCCGGAGGCCCGGAGGGTCGTTCAGTTCCCCCGGTCGCGCTCACGCTTGCCAGTCGTAGGTGACCTTGGACCGGACGACCTTCTGGTCGACCGGGTGCTCCCCGCGCTCGGCTGAGGACCGTTCGAGATCGACGATGCGATCCTTGAGCGCCTGGATCTCGCGCTCCAGTCCACGCAGGCGAGCCTCCACTTCCGGGGGGATGGGATTCGCCATCGGTGCAGTTCCTCGGGAGGGCGGACGGGGCCTTAACCTCGGCCCTCCCTCACGGCGCCCGAGCCGATGGACCCGCGGCCGCGGGCCCGGACCCGGCCGATTGGAGGAAGCCCGCGATCGCCTGCGCGGTCTCGGTCGGTCGCTCCACGGGGATCATGTGGCCCGTATCCCGGAACAGGCGGAGCTCGGAGCCCGGGATGGACTGACGCAGGAATCGTCCGTGCGACCCGTCGACGACGCGGTCGTCCATCGCCTGGATGATCAGGGTCGGGAGCCGGATCCGCAGGAGACGACCCCGGAGGTCGAAGTTCTGGATGGCGCGCCCCCACAGCGCGACCGCCCGGAAGGAGCGCTCGTCGAACTGCGTTCGCAACCGGTCCAGGTAGTCGAGGTGGGCCTCGATCCACTCGGGGTAGTACAGGTCCTTGACCAGCAGCAGCAGCAGGGCCTCACGTCCCTCGCTCTCGTAGGTCTTCGCCCAGTTCTCCCCGACCTCCTTCGTGTGGGGATCGCAGCGAGCCGCTGCGCCGAGCACCGTCAGGCTCGCGAGCCGCGTCGGATGATCGAGGGCCATGCGCATCGCGAGGAACCCTCCCGCGCTCAATCCGGCCAGGTGGCAGCGCGCAAGCCCCCGTCTCTCCAAGAGCTGGAGGAGGTCCCCCTCCAGCTCTTCGAAGGAGAAGCGCGAGTTCTCGCCATCGGGGGAGCGCCCGTGACCCCGAAGGTCGGGCGCGATCACTCGGAACTGGTCCGAGAGGAGCGGGAGGACCCCGTTCCACACCTGGTGGTCCCCCCCGAGCCCGTGAAGGAGCACCAGGGCCGGTCCCGTTCCTTCCTCTCGTGCGTAGAGTTCCACCGGAGGGGAGGCGGGCTCCGACATGGCCGCGCAACGGATTCTCCCGTCTTAACGGCTAGTCCGGGTCCCGGGGCGAGCTCAAGTTTCCCGGGCCGGCGATGGTAGTGGGTTGGCAGAGCCTTCCTTCGGTCCCGAGACGATCCGGCCCCCGCAGAAAAGGATCTGGAGCGGGCCCCCTCGTCGGGAGCTCCACGCCCTATGGGACGACGATGTCTCCGCTCTCCGCGGAAGGCACGTTGTTCGCGTCGATCCACATCTGGGTTCCGGAGTCGTGCGAATCGTCCGCATGGTACGTGTAGACGAGCGCATACGATTCTCCGCTGATCGTGTTGCCCGAGAGGTACGCTCCGAACCAGTCGACCGAGTTCGGCGGGGCCGCTCCGTTCCCGTAGTGGTTCACCGTCGTTAGGTCGGAGACCAGTCCGCCGTAATCGTCGGTTCCCAACTGCGCCTTCGTGGGGTGTGTCGGGGCCAACGTCCCGGTCGCCCAGCCCGCGATGTAGCCGCCCATCCGTGCCACGCCGTGCGCCGTTTCGAAGGCGTCCTGCGCTTCGGGGCTGTACACGCCGGGATAGATCGTGGACGCCCCCGTGTAGGTGAACACGAAGAGGAACGTTCCGTTCGGCTCCTGCCGGATCTGGATGTGGAGTGCGTAGCTGTCGATCGCCCACCAGCCGTTGTCGCCGCTATCGACATCGTTCACCGCCGAGGCGTGGGCATGGACCACGGACCTGGAGCCTGGAACCGGGTGGGGCGGAGGCTGCACCGGGGAGGCGTCGCTACCCGAGAGGTGCCTGGCGGATCCGGACGCATTCGGAATTCTCGCCGCCCGAGCGGGGGCGAGAGCGGAGGTCGCGATGACGGCGATCCCAACGAAGACCACTACCGCGACGGTCCGCAGCGACGTTCGAGGGGATCGGTTCGCCGCTCTTCGCTTTCGATACTCGCTCGCAGGCTTCCAGCGCCCCGATGGACTCCCACGGGAAGCGTCGGGACTTGGCGACGTCGTTATCAGCGGCGATCGCCCGAGCGCTTCGACCCACGAGTCCGCGCGACGGCCACGCCCGTTCGACTCCGCACGCCTAAATACTGCCCCATCGGTGGTCGGCCGCGATGTCGCGCGGCGTGATGCTGATGAGCGGGGGGATCGACTCGCCCGTCTCGCTGTACTACCTCCTCCGCCAGGGCCATGAGATGATCACCGTCCACATGGACAACCGACCCTTCACGGACGATTCGCCGCTGGAGAAGGTCGTGGACCACCTCCAGGTGCTGCGCGAGCGCTTCCACCAGCCCATCCCCCTGTACGTCCTGCCGCACGGACCGACCCAGATCGCCCTGATGCGGAACACGGATCGTCACGTGGGTTGCGTGCTCTGCCGCCGGTTCATGTGGCGCTCGGCGGAGCGGATCGCGGAGCGAGAGAACGCAACGTTCCTCGCGACCGGCGAATCCCTCGGGCAGGTCGCATCGCAAACGCTCAGCAACATGCGCTCCGCGACCTCGAGCGTGCGCCTGCCGATCGTCCGTCCGCTCATCGGGTTCGATAAGATCGAGATCGAGACGGTGGCGAAGGAGATCGACACCTACGAGATTTCCACGCGCCCGGGCCTCTGCTGCCAGGCCGTCCCCGACAAGCCGGCGACGCGCTCGAACCTCGTCCAGATCCGGGGCGAGGAGGAGCGGATCGACGTCGACGACCTGATCGAGGAGTGCATCCGAAAAGCCGTCGTGATGTGACAACGCGGCGGCGAGCGCAGGCCCGCCTACTCGTAGGGGGGTTAGCGAGCCTCAAGTACCGGCGGCGCACAGGCC
>JABEUK010000121.1 GCA_013044425.1 Thermoplasmata archaeon
GGTGCGCCGTATCGACGAGCCGCCGCTGCCGAAGGGCTGGGTGGGGAAGAGCTGGGGGTGCTGGACCGGAGCGCGCGCCACCCGGGGCAAGTGGATCCTGTTCGTGGACGCGGACGTTCGGATGCATCCCGCGACCGTGCGCACGGTCCTCGAATGGGCCGAGCGTGAGGAAGCCGACCTCGTATCGATCGGATCCCGGATCGAGATGCGCTCGTTCTGGGAGCGGGTGGTCCTCCCCTTCTACGTCCAGATGGTGCTCGTCCATCTGCGGTCCTCGCGCGTCAACCGACGCCGATCGAGAGCCGCCATGGCGAACGGCCAGTTCCTCCTCGTCCGCCGGGAAGCGTACGAACGGCTCGGGGGGCACGAGGCGGTCCGCGCTCTGGTCCTCGAGGACGTCGCGCTCGCCGAGCGGTTCCGGAACGCCGATCGGTCCCTGCGGTTCGCCTGGGCGCCGGTTCTGGCCTCGACGAGGATGTACCGCGGACGAGAGGGGATGTTCGACGGACTTCTCAAGACGGTCCACGGGACGAAGTACTCCTCCGCCGTGCAGATCGGACGCCTCGCCGGGCTGATCGGTCTCTTCCTCCTCCCGCTCGGGCTCCTCCCCCTCGGGTGGGTGGTCGGTAGCACGGTCCTGATCGCCATGGGGGCGGTCCTATGGATCGCGCTCTTCGGGAAGCACATCGCCTTCGCCCGGGCGGTCGGGGCGCCCGCCGCGTATGGTCTCCTCTACCCGGTCTCGGTCGCGTACTACATCGCGGTTCTCGCCGCTTCGATCGGTCGCGGGGGGTCCCGTCGCCCGGTTTACTGGAAGGGACGGGCGTACGACATACGCCCGTGACGTCGGGGACCTTCCCCGGGGCCTTCGGACCCGGCCTCAACGCATATGTGGGCGCCCCCCATCGAACCGGGCACCATGGCGGAAGCGAACGGATCGGCGTACCAGCTCTTCATCGACGGTGCCGAGATCCCCGCGAGCCGCGGTGAGCGGGCCACGCTCACGGACCCCGCTACGGGGGAACCGATCGCCGACCTCGCCATCGGCGGGCGGGAGGACGCCCGCCACGCGATGGAAGCGGCCGAACGCGCATTCCGCGAATCCGGCTGGGCCGCGGAGGACGGAAGCGCGCGCGCACGGACGCTTCGCCGGCTGGCCGATCTGCTCGAAGCGGAAGCCGAGTCGATCGCGCGCCTGGAGACCCGCAACATGGGCAAACCGCTCCGCGAGTCGCGCGGAGATCTCCAGTACGTGGTCCGGACGCTCGAGTACGTCGGCGGGCTTGCCGACAAGATCCAGGGAGAGACGATCCCGGTCCCCGGACCGCGGTTGGCCTACACGCTGCGCGAGCCGCTCGGGGTCACGGTCCACATCGCCCCTTGGAACTACCCTCTGCTGCTCGCCGTCCGGTCCGTGGCCCCCGCCCTCGCGGCGGGGAACGCGGTCGTCCTCAAGCCGGCAAGTCTGACCCCCCTGACCGCCATCGCATTCGCCCGTCTCGCCCACCGGGCCGGCATCCCCAAAGGGATCCTCAACGTCGTGGTCGGCCCTGGGAAATCGGTTGGCGAAGCCCTCGCGCTCGATCCGCGCTGCCGCTCCATCTCCTTCACGGGAAGCGGAGAGATCGGCCTGCGGATCGCCGAGATCGCCGCTCAGCGCGTGATCCCGGTCACGCTCGAACTCGGTGGCAAGAGCCCCGTGATCGTGTTCCCGGATGCCGACCTCGACCGGGCCGCGAAGGGGATCGGCCACGGGATCTTTGGGAACGCGGGACAAATGTGCTGGGCCGCCTCCCGACTCATCGTGCACGAGAGCGTGCACGCCCCGCTGCTCGAGAAGCTGCGCGCGATCGCCGACGCCACGAAGCTCGGTCCCGGGCTTGAGGACGGGATCGAGATGGGCCCCCTCGTCTCCGCCGACCAAGCCGTGCGGGTCCTTGAGTACGTTCGGAGCGCGGTCTCCGACGGCGGAGTCCTGGTGGCGGGCGGAGATCGCCCCGCCGAACCCCGGCTGGCGCACGGTCACTTCGTCCGCCCGACCGTGCTCGACCAGGTCCCTGGAGAGTCGCGGGCCGTTCGGGAGGAGATCTTCGGCCCGGTGCTATCCGTGGTCTCGTTCAAGGAGATCGAGGACGCGATCCGCATCGCCAACGACACCCGCTATGGACTGTTCGCGGCGATGTGGACGAAGGACCTCGCCACCGCCCACACCGTCTCTCGGCGGCTCGAGGCTGGGATGGTGAGCATCAACGAAGCACCGAACACCTTCCCCCAGACCCCGTTCGGTGGGTTCAAGGAGAGCGGCATCGGCTTCGAACAGGGTACGAAGGTCCTCGAATCGTACACCCGCCGAAAGAACGTGATCGTGAACGTGGCCATCCCCCGGAAGAAGGCGGGTGCCTAGGCGAGCACGAGACATGGCACCGGCAGGTTCGTACGAAACCCCCTAAGAACCTCCCGAGACTCGGAGGCTGTCCACGATGCCGGAGTCGGTCCCCCTCTCGACAACGTGGGGGGAGTGCGCGTTCTGCGGGAACGCCGTGCCCCCGACGTCCGCCGCCTGCCCAATCTGTGGGGCGGGCGAGCCCGTGCGCGCCGGGACGATATCGAGAGCTCCTCGCAGGGTCCAGCGACGCCTCAAGCTGCTCGGAGCGTTTCGGGTCCTCATCGTGGTCGGCGTGGTGGCGGCGCTCGCCTTCCTCGTCATCCAGCCGGTCCTCTCTGGACCTCCGGTCCTTACCGATCCCCTGACCACTTCGGGGACGTACACGATCGGCGCGGGGAACTCCACGGTGCTGGCGGGCGAGGTCAGCGGTGAGGACTTCATCACCGGCAACTTGTCGGTGATCGCTCCGGTCGGCACGGCGATCGGACTGACCGTGTACAACACGACCGAGTACACGCAGTTCCTCGCCGGAGACAATCCCCAGAACCAGTCGTCGTACAGCCCGCGAAATTCGGGCCCGATCACCTTTGCGGCCGATTACACGGATACGTACTACTTCGTGTTCTCGAACCCGTACCCGACCACGAGCGGCATCACCGTGACCGTCTACATCGCGACCCAGTACCAGACGAACGTGAACTCGTTCGCCTAGCCGGGTCGCCCCTACTCGGCGGCGTCGCTCGGAGGGGTGGGCACCCGGGCGAGATACTCCGGGGGAACCTGATCGGTGAGAAAGACCGTCTTGCCCGCCCGCATGATCACCAGGCCGTCTCCGCGTGCGCGCTTCGCATCGATCTCGAGGATCACCGGGTTCGGGCGCCGGACCGAGCCGGCGTTCCGGGCGTCCTGGGCGGTCTTCGACAGGTGCACCTTGCGCCGGTCCGACGGCTTGAGGCCCACCTCCAGGACGATGGCGGCTTCCTCCTCGGTCACGGGGTAGTAGAGCTGGTCGGGCACGTTCTCGGTCGGCAGATCGAGCGCGACCTCGAGCGTATGACCGTAGGTCGCGCGGATCCGGTCGTCCCGGACCTCGTACCGTCCCTTCGCGTCGGTTTCCGCGATCGCCACCAAGTGGTGGACGCGCAGCCAGTGGTAGGCGCGGTGCTGCTGGGAGACGGCGCGGACGATCTGGGGCAGCGAGACCCAGCCGTGCTCGTCCATCGTGAGGTGGTAGCGGTCGGGGAAGTGGCGCAGGATGCCCGTCAGGATCCGGCCGAGGTGGTCGAGCTCCCGGTCGTCCATGAGGAACTTCGAGGGTTGCCCGCAGACCGGGCAGCTGTCGCCTCGAAAGTAGCCGTGCTGATCGCACTCCTTCAACATCGGGCGCGGTCCCCTACGTTCGGATCTTGTCGGCCTTCTTGTCGAAATCCGTGACCAGGTCGCCGTACATGTCCGCGAGATCCTTGAGGACCCGCTTGAGCACCTGCTGGGGCTTCTCGCCCTTGGTCTTCAGGTAGAGCGTCGGCCGGTCGAGGTACGGATGCCCGAGATAGTACCGGGCCTCCACGACCTTCTCTTCCCGCTGCAAGGCTTCCACCAAGGGGATGAGGAGGGTCTCCTCACCCTGCGGAAGCTCCAAGCGGAGCGTGTCCGATTCTCGTTCTGCGACTCGAACGTCCATCGGCGGCCTATGGGAAACGGGCCACTAGGGCCCCGTTCTTAAGGGTGGCGGGGCCGTGTGCGCGGCGACCCGCGCTCCCCCGCGCGCGGCGGCGCACCGACCCGCCGCGGACCCCTCCACCCCGACGCGCCTATAACTCCTCCAGCTTCCTCCCCGACCGAATGCGCGTGCTGGTGGTCGGAGGCGGAGCCCGGGAGCACGCGATCGCCCGCACCCTGTCCATCGCCGGGGCCGAGCTGGTCCACATCGCTCCCCACACCAACCCGGGTATCGCGCGACTCGCCCGCGCCACCGCTCGCTCGGAGATTACGGACGCCGACGCGGTCGTGACCTTCGCCGAGCGCCAGGAGATCGATTACGCGGTGATCGGCCCCGAGGCCGCGCTCGCCGCCGGGGTCACGGACGCATTGCGCGCCGCGGAGATCTCCGTCGTGGGACCCTCCGCCTCGGGGGCCCGGATCGAGTCGTCGAAACTGTTCTGCCGCGAGCTGCTCGCCCGCAACGGGGTCGGGGGACAGCCGCGATTCGAAGCACCCCGGAGCCTAGAGGAGGTCGACGCCCTCGCGGAGCGCTTCGGAGGCCCGTTCGTGGTCAAACCGAGCGGGCTCACCGCCGGCAAGGGGGTCTGGGTCCAAGGGTCGGATTTCATCGAGGCGAAGGAGGGCGCGGCCTACGCCAAGAGCCTCCTCGTGCAGGGCCAGCGGGTCCTCCTCGAAGAGAAGCTCGTCGGCGAAGAGTTCAGCCTCATGGCGTTCGTCACCGACTCCGGCATCTATCCGATGCCCGCCGTGCAGGACTTCAAGCGCGCCTTGGAAGGGGACAAGGGTGGCAACACTGGAGGGATGGGCGCCTACTCCCAGCGCGACCACCTCCTACCGTTCCTCCCGGCGGCCGACCGCGACGCCGCGGTCGAGATCATCCGACAGAGCGTCGCGGCGCTCCGAACGGAGGGGATTGAGTACCGCGGGATCCTCTACGGTGGGTTCATGCTCACGGCTCAGGGGCCCAAGCTCGTGGAGTTCAACGCTCGCTTCGGCGACCCGGAATCGATCAACGTCCTCTCGCTGTACGAGGAGGGGAACTTCGACGAGCTCATGTTCGGGGTCGCGAGCGGCCGGGTGGACCCGAACCTGGTGCGGTTCCGCCTGCGGTCGACCGTGCTGAAGTACATCGTCCCCCCCGGGTACGGCGACAAGCCCCACGCCGGGGGAATCCTTCGATTGGATGAGCCCGCGATCGAGGCGGCGGGAGTCCACGTCTACTTCGGGAGCGTCGAGGAGGTAGGTCCATCCGCTATGCAGCTCGGTTCGGGCCGGGGCATCGCGCTGGTCGGAGAGGCGAGCGCGATCCACGAGGCCGGAACTCGGGTCGAGACCGCCCTCGCGCACGTCCAGGGCGAGTTCTACGTGCGCCACGACATTGGGACCAACGAGGACCTTGCGCGCCGGCGCGAGCACATGCGCCAGATCCTCTCTCCGGGCGCGAAACCGTCGCCCCTTCCCTTGAGCGTCGCTCCGGCCGCGGCTCCCCCGTCGAGCGCTGCGTCGCCGGACCGGTTCCTGTAGCTGGCCCCCCGCGCGAAGGGTCAAATACGGTCGGCTCCCTCGAATCGTCTCTCCATGTTTTGCCCCAAGTGCAAGCGCTTGATGCGACCGGACACCGCTTCCCACCGCTGGGTCTGCCCGGCGTGCGGAGCCACCGTCCCCCTCGGCTCGGGCAAAGAGGTCGGCCGCTCGACCCCTAAGGAGCGCGAGGTCTCGGTCGTGGAGACGAAGTCGGTGACGCTGCCGACGACGAACGAGGTTTGTCCCAAGTGCGGCAACGACACCGCCTACAGTGTGCTCCGCCAGACCCGGGGAGCGGACGAACCCGAGACCCGGATCTTCGAGTGCACGGCGTGCGGCCACAAGTGGCGGGAGTACCAATGAGCCCCACCGCGTTCTCCGCGATCGAGCGTGCGTTCGGTCCGGAGGCGATCGGCGCGCCGGTCACCGTGCGAGGTTGGGTGCTCCGCTCTCGATCCTCCGGCGGGATCCTGTTCATCACGCTCCGGGACCGGACCGGCATCGTGCAGGTCACCGGTCGCAAGGATGCGCTCGGGGAGGTGCCGTTCACCGCGGCCGAGCACGTCCAGAACGAGGGAGCCATCGCCGTCGAAGGCACCGTCGCGGAGGACCGACGAGCCCCCGGAGGGCGGGAGATCCGCGCATCGCGGATCGTCGTCATCGACGCCGGAGCGCCGTACCCGATCTTCCAGGAGCAGACCGAGGAGTTTCGGCTCGACAAGCGCCACCTGGTCATCCGCTCGCAGGACCACGTCGCCACGTTCCGCGTGAAGGCCGAGCTCTTGAGAACCCTCCGCGAGTTCATGGACCGCGAATCGGTGCTCGAAGTGACGCCGCCGATCTTGAGCGGCAACGCGGCGGAAGGAGGCGCCGAGGCGTTCGAGATCGATTATTTCGGACGACCCGGATACCTCTCCCAGACCGCCCAGCTCTACCTCGAGGCGCTCCTCGTGCCCCACGAGCGTGTCTACGCCCTGACTCCGTCGTTCCGGGCCGAGAAGATGCGCACGCCACGGCACTTGACCGAGTACCTCCACCTCGAGGGCGAGTTCGCCTGGACGGATCTTGACGGATTGCTCTCGTTCATCGAACGGATGATCGAGTACGTCTGCCGCGCGATCGCCGAGCGACGGCCGACCGAGCTTCGGCAGCTCGGACGGGCGCCGGAGGACCTGGCCGCCGTCCGCGCGCCGTTCGAGCGGGTCCCGTACGCCGCTGCGATCGAGGAGCTGCAGAAGAAGGGGTTCGCGATCGAATGGGGGGCGGACTTCGGCACGGCCGAGGAGCGCGCGCTCACGATCGAGAGGACCGCGCCGATCTTCCTGACCCGGTTCCCGCGCGAGCTCAAGGCGTTCTACATGCTGCGCACTCCCGGCGACCCGCGCACGGTGGAGGCCGCGGACCTGCTCGCCCCCGAGGGGTACGGGGAGATCGTCGGCGCCTCCTGCCGCGAGACAAACGTCCCGGATCTGCTCGAGCGCCTCGCCCAGCTCGGCATCGATCCGGCCGCGTACGAGTGGTATCTCGACCTGCGACGCCATGGAAACATCGACCACGCGGGCTTCGGCCTCGGCGTCGAGCGCGTGCTGCGCTGGATGCTGCGTCGGGAGCACATCCGCGACACGACGCCGTTTCCGCGGACACCGAGCCGGCACACTCCGTAGCGGGCCGGACCGCCCGGAGACGGCAAAGGTTCAAGAACGGTCGCAGTAGTGCGTGCGACGTAGCGGCCTTCTCTCGGGGGGCACAGCGTGGCACTTCAACGACAATCCGATCGTGATGAATCGAGCGCCAAGCCTGCCCCGCCGGCGCCCGGGGAGCTCCTCGTCGAGCGGATCACGCACCGGGACGTCCCCGAGGTCGCCGCGCTCTTGAAGCGCGTCTGGGACGCGCAGCGCCCGGAGCTCCCTCCCGAGCTCGTGAAGGAGTGGGAGCCGACCCCGCTCGAGTTCACGAGCCGGATGGAAGGAGTGACGTTCTTCGCCGCCCGGCGCGACGGACGGCTCATCGGGCTCATCGGCTGCGAACTGGACGGTCGCGCCGCGCACTTCCACACGCTCGTCGTCGATCCGGCCGCCCGCCGGCAAGGAGTGGGGAGCGCCCTCACGCGGGCCGGCATCGAGTGGGCCCGGCGCAATGGGTGCGCGTCGATATGGTTCGACCACCTCGCGCAGTTCACCGCGCTCCCCCCTTTGCTCAAACGCCTCGGATTCACCGAGGCCGGCGTTCTCCACCGTCACCTCTTCAACGAGGACGTACGGTACTTCGAACAGATCCTCTGAGCCCGCTCTCGCAGGATCCCGCCGCTCCGCGTCGGAACGATCGATGTGCCCCGAGTTCGGACCCGGGGTCCTGCAGGGGGTGAGATTTGAACTCACGGACTCCTACGAGACTAGGACCTCAACCTAGCGCCTTTGACCAAGCTGGGCCACCCCTGCAGAGGGCCGGTCGCGCGACCGATGCGCCGAGGATAACGCTTTCGAAGGCGCGGGCCTGAACGGAAACGCGCCGCCCCCGTACGGCGCGCGACGATCATGGGTCCCACCCGCGAAGAGAAACGTCTATAATCGAAAGGCCGTGGGGCCGACCATGACTCCTCGCGGGGGCGACGACCGCCCCGAGATCGCCTATCGGGAGACGCCCACGGGTCACCCGATCGTGTTCATCGGCCAGAAGCCGACGATGACGTACGTCTTCCAGCTGGTCGCGCAACTTCACTCCGGTGCCGGAGCGGTGATCGTGAAGGCGCGCGGGAACGCGATCGGAAAGGCCGTCGACGTGGTGGAGGTCGTCCGGCGCCGCCTCCTGCAGGGCCAGGTGACGATCGGCCCGATCTCCATCGATACCGAACGCCTGACCAACCGTGACGGTCGGGACGCGAACGTCTCCTCGATCACGATCTCGGTGGCGCGGACGGCATCGGAGCCGGCGCCACCGGCACCCCCGAAGTAGGGCGCGCGGCGCGGACCACCCAGGTTCCCGCCCAGCGGTCGCCGAGCCGTTGTCGCTCGGAGCTCAGCACCATCATCAGAATCGCGAACGCGCCAAAGAGGACCGTCGCGGTGAGAGCGATGCCGAGGAAGTACAGGAACGCGACGAGATTGGTGAGCGTCCCGAAGACGACCGCGTTCGCCGCGCCCACGCCGCCGTGGGCGAGGATCGCGACCGCTGCGGAGAGCCCGAGGCCGATCGCGCTGTAGGTGGCGAGGCGCGGGGCGGTGCGCACGAACGCGGCGAGCCAGCCCGGCCGACGGAAGTTCCGATCCCGCACCTCGAGCCCGAGCAGCCGCTTCCCGAGGGTCGTTCCGAACGCCGTTTCCGAGATCGCGTCGTAGAGGAACGCGACGGCGATGTAGCCATACGCCGCCGTGACGAACGAGACCGCCGAGAGCACGTCGACGAGCGAGCCGCCGATGCTCGCCGCGAGGAACCACCACACGGCCACCGCCGGGGCGGTGACGATGGCCAGATCGATGGCGTAGGCCGCGGCGCGCGCACGGATCGACGCGAGGCGAGCGGCCCACAGCGCTCGCCCGACCCCGACGAGCATCCGGGCCGCCAGCCATGCGCGCATGGCTTCGGGCGGATCGGCCGTAGCCGTTGCGGCCCGCGCATCCAGGTTCGCCTGGTCGGCGACCACCCATCCCGGCACCCCGAGCCCACTCCACGGGCGGGCCGGATCGGGGGCATCGGGAAGTTCGAGGGCCCGATGGGCCTGCGCAGCGGCGTCGTGGGCGGCGACGCTCGCGGTCCGGATCGAATCGGACGGCCGACCGTCGTACTGTTCCTGCAGCGATCGGGCCAAACGATGGGTGGGAGAGGCCGGTGGGGTCGGGCCCGCGTCATCGGGGACGGGAGTCCCGACTCGTTCGAGGAGGTGATGGGCGGCGTAGGCGGCGGCGAGCGCGAGCAGGCCGGATAGGTACAGGAGATCGAGAATGTTGGCGCCTCCGATGACGTACAGGTTCATCGGTCCCGGCCCGTACAGAGGAGGTTGTCGGAGCACGTCGGCCCCGACCAGCACGCCGAACGTCGTGGCGGAGTAGGCCAGGGGCAGCGCGAGCGCTTCCCGCCCTGCGAACAGCGGCCGGGCGATCAGGACCGCGACGAACCCCGCGAGCACGGGGGTGATCACGTA
>JABEUK010000122.1 GCA_013044425.1 Thermoplasmata archaeon
GGACGGACGCGCCGGTCGGGTCTCCCGGTCCGGCTAACGCCGCGGAGGTGCCGGATGCCTTCGATCTGGGAAGCCCCGTGTCGGGTCGCGGGGCCGGCCGTGGGAAGTCGTGCGAGCTCCGCTCAACCGAAGAGCGGCACGTGCCCGGCGCCTCCTCCGGGCTTGGGGATCGCGAGCACCGCCACGGCCGCGATCAGGCCGAGCACGATCATCGCATCGAACCCTACGGAGAGCTGGGAATAGCCTCCGGAAGCGATGAGGCCGACCACGAGCGGCCCCACCGCCATGCCTCCACCGGAGCCGAGTCCGAAGACGACGGCATTGCCGAGCGACGACGAGCGTCGGCCGACGAAGCCCGAGGAGAGCGACATCAGGATGGGGAAGGCGCTGAACGTGAAGAATCCGAGGAGGAACAACATCGCGGATCCGAGGGACCCACTGACCGCGAGATACCCCCACGTCGCCAGCGAGGCTCCCACCGAGCTCGCGGCAAGCAGGTACCGCGGATCGACCCGGTCGGCGAGGAGGCCGAAGAACGGCTGGCCCAGGATCCCTCCCACGAACAGGACCGTGACCGCAAGGCCGAGCTCCGCCCCGGTCCCCGCTCCCCGCTGGATCGAGAGGTACGTGGGGATCCACGCGACGATCCCTTGGGTCGCCACGGAACGAAGGAACGCCACGACCGCCAGGATCACGATCCCGCGGGTGATGGCGTTGCGCATGCTCGTGGGCGGGACCGGGCCCGCCTCGTCCTCTCGAGTGCGGGCGCGACCGATCGCCTGCCAGACCACGAGCGCGCTCGCCCATCCGAGGACCACGAAGATCAGCAGCGAGCTCGTCGAGAACAGCGTCAGGCTGAGTAGCGCGAAGATGAACGGGTAGAGGGTGCGCCCCAGGCTCCCGAAGGCGCCGTTGACCCCCAGGGCCTTGCCCCTCGTGGTCGCATCGTAGGTGTGCTGAAGCATCGATGCGCCGAGCGGATGATAGAAGGAGGAGCCGAAGCCGATGGTCAGCGCCGAGACGACGGCCACGGCGAACGCCGCCGCGCCCCCGAGGAGGTTCAGGGCGCCGTAGAACCCGAGGAGCCCGAGACCAAGGAATCCGAGCCCCACCGCGATCAGGGTCGCCGCGCTTCCCGAGCGATCGCCCAGATGTCCGACGTAGAGGCTGAGGAAGGAGGAGGAGGTGTAGAAGACCACGAAGAGCACCGCGATCCCTACCGGTGAGAACCCGTGCTGGCTGGTCAAGAGAGCGGCGATCACGGGGACGAAGAACGTGGTCCCGTCGTTCACGAAATGAGCGAGCGAGGTCGCCCGCAGGACCCTCCCGCGTTGGACCGGGGCCCCGGTGCGGGGGATGGGGAGCGACGCAGTACCGGATGCCATAACGGGCGAGCGGGGTCTTCGCAGAGCCCCGTCCTCCGCACGATGCGCCGGCTCAAGAACCTTGGGTACGGGAGGCGAAATCGCCCTCGACCCACTCCTCCGTCCGGCGGCGCCAGGAGTTCGTAGGATCCTCGCGGCGCGGCGATCCCGCGGCTCGTCGGCCGTCGATCTCCTCCTCTTCGAGGAGGCGGACCCCGGGTCGACGCCCGGGCGGCCGAACGGCGACTCGTGCGATGCGGCCCGGGGATGCGGGAGCGAACGCCGGCGAAACGGGAATGTAGCCGCGCGCGTACCGTCGCGCGGAGGTCGGGCCGTGCGACTCGTGCATCACGACCGTCTGACCGATCTCTGGAAGCTGCGCCTCGAGACCCCGAGCGATCTGTGGCGGATCACGCGGTTCATCCACCCCGGGGAGCTTGTCGGTGCCTCGACCACCCGCCGGGACCCGGAGGCGCCGGCCGACGTCGCCTCCGCGGAGAAGACGCGACGGAGGGTCTGGCTCGTGGTCCGGGCCGAGCAGGTCGAGTTCCACGGGTTCACCAAGCACGTGCGCATCTCCGGTCCGATCGTCGAGGGACCGTTCGACATCGGCCGCCACCATACGCTCGATCTTGCGGAGGGCGACGAGGTCTCCGTCGTCAAGCCGTCGGTCTCCGCGGGGGACCGTACGATCCTGGACGAGGGGATCGAAGGGCGGGGCGACGCCACGATCCTCATCGCCGCGGTCGACTGGGGAGATTCTGCGATCCTACGCATCCGGGGCCGGGCGATCGTGCCGGTGGTCGACCTGCGCCGCACGATCGCCGGCAAGCAGTACGGTGGCGGACAAGGGGAGAAGGACCGCGCGCAGTACGTGGCAGAGCTGCTCGAGCTCATCCGTCGGGAGGCTTCCGGGGCGACCGCGGTCATCCTCGCGGGGCCGGGGTTCCTGAAGGAGGAGCTCGCCCAACGCCTCTCCGAGGCCGATCCGGCACTGCGGGCCCGGCTGAAGATCTTCGCAACCTCCGAATCCGGTCGCGCCGGCGCCGACGAACTGCTTCGAAGCGGCCGCGCCGCGGAGGCGCTCGCGGGTACGGTCGCGGCCGAGGAGCTCGGGCTGGTGGAGGAGCTCGTCCGCGGCCTGGGCTCGGGGACCCGGGCGGCGGTCGGCCGCGAGGAGGTCGAGGAGGCCGTCCAGTTCGGAGCGGTCGGGACGCTGCTCGTCTCCGAGTCCCTGCTCGCCGATCCGACCGCGATCCCGGTGCTGGAGATGGCGCGCACGGCGCAGGCCCGCCTGTTCGTGGTCCGCGAGGACGGCGAGGCCGGTCGCCGCTTGAGATCCGTCGGCGGTCTGGGAGCGATCCTGCGCTTCGATTGGACGAGCGCTCGGCCCAAGGA
>JABEUK010000123.1 GCA_013044425.1 Thermoplasmata archaeon
CATGGAATCCATATAAGTGTCGCGGATTCCTACCCCCAACTAGTTGGGGGGCTTCCTCCGCGAGGTCATCGTGAGCGTCGGCAGGCGGGCCTCGATCCCGTCCCAGACGCGCGATGCGTAGGCGTCGAACTCCTTCCAGTCCTTTGGCGCGCGCCCGGGGTCCTGCCACAGGGCGTCGATCTCACGCTGGCGCCGCGGGACGATGTACAGGAGCCAGGATTCCCGGACGTTGAGGATGTGGGTGAGGGTCGCGATCATCGAGTCGTGCGCGATCCCGAGATCCCGGTGGGTGATCGTCGTGGGCAGGCGACGGATCCGGCGGACGTACGCGTCGAACAGCGCGCGATCGTACTCGAGCAGCGCGCGCACTTCGAGCACCGAAGCCGATCCGCGAGACGCCATGGCTCCGGGCGAGCCGGTGCCGCGCTTTAAGGAAGCGAGGGGCGCGAGCGGGAGCTCTCGCTCAGCGTCCGCTCGTCTTGCGCTCCGGCGTGCCGATGAACGGCATGCCCTGGGCGCGCTTGGCGATATCGGCCGGCGTGAGCCGGCGCAGCTCCGACTCCGGCTCGAGGATCGCGACATCGAGCGCCTCGGGAGGGAACGGCGACGGCGACCCCTCGGCCACCGCCTGGACCGCGAGCTCGAACGCGGCGGCCTCGTCCCGGTGCTCCCCGATCTTCTCCTCGAGGTAGTCGGCCACCGCGCGGCGGTTGCGACCGATCGCATAGGCCTTCCACCCGATCGTGGCGCCGCTCGGGTCGAGCTCGACCAGTCCGGGCCGGCCGTTGGTGAAGCCACCGAGCAGAAGGGAGACCGCGAACGGCCGGGTCCCGCCGAACTGCGTGAACTGCTGGAGGAGCGTACCGAGGGAATGACCGAGCATCGCGAAGGGGGCGGATTCGGAGTACGCGATGCGGTGGCGCTGAGCTTCGACCCGCAGGAACTCGACGAGGACGCGGGAGTCGGCGATGAGTCCGGCCGTGACACAGCCGAGCCCGGAGTCGATGGCGAAGCTCTTCTCGATCGAGCTCGCTTCGGCGAGGCTGCTGACGGGCAGGTTGCGGTACGCCACGAAGACGATGCCCGTGTCGTAGGTGACCGCGACGGCGGTTCCGCCCATCTGGATCGCCTGCAGGGCGTACTCGACTTGGAACAGTCGGCCATCCGGCGAGAAGACGGTGCTCGCGCGGTCGTACGCCATCTGGCCCGGTTGCATCTCCATCGATCGTGCCTCTGGAATCGCGCCGCCCAGCCGGGGGGGGGATTTGAACCTGCCCCTCGGTAGGGACGTTGGTCCATCAAGTAACCTCGCCGCCCGTAGCTCGGGCGCGCCGGAGCGATCGGAGCCCTCCGACCCCTCGGGAAATGGTAATAATCTCGGCCCGCGCCCTCCTCCGAGGCGATGGCGACCGACGAGCTGCAGCTGCTTCCGATGGCCTCGAGCTATCGAGGAGCCCTCAGCCCCGCCTGCGTGCAGTGCGCCGAAGGGCGCAAGATGGTGCTGTTCGTCACCGGGGTCTGCCGGTTCCGCTGCTTCTACTGCCCGGTCTCGCCGAATCGCAATCAGATGGACGTCGCGTATGCGAACGAGCGCCGCATCACGTGCGACGCGGACGTTCTCGCGGAGGCCCGCGCGATCGGCGCCGCGGGAACGGGGATCACGGGAGGCGATCCGCTCGGGGTCGTGGATCGCGTGGAGCACTACGTCCGTCTGCTCAAGTCGGAGTTCGGGCGCGCGCACAACATCCACCTCTACACGCACGAACCGAATGCGGCGAAGCTCCAGCAGCTCGCCCGTGCCGGTCTGGACGAGTTCCGCCTGCACATCCCCCACTACCTGTGGGGCCCGCTCTCGGCATCGGGGGCCGCGTACCGTTCCGTGCTGGAGGAGGCGCCCTCCTGGGGGATCCGTCGCGGCGTGGAGATCCCGGTCCTTCCCGAGAAAGAGGCCGAGCTCAAGCGACTGCTCCAGACCCTCCAGGAGATCGGGGTCGATTTTGTCAACCTCAACGAGCTCGAGTTCTCGGAAACGAACGAACGCATCCTGCGCGATCGAGGGTACCGGACCGACGAGCGCAACGGCTACGGCGTCCACGGCAGCCGCACGATCGCGGAGCGGATCGTCCGGGAGAGCCGCCTATCGGTGCCCGTTCACTACTGTTCGTCCCGGTTCAAGGACGCGGTCCAGTTACGCCACCGGCTCCAGCGCCGCGCCGAGATCACGGCCGCGCCGTTCGCCCGGCCGACCGGGGAGGGTACGATCGTCTACGGCATCGTGGAGGCGCCGGGAACCATCCACCTCGAACGCATCGGCGCCCGACTGGAGCGCGTCGCGCGCATCCGCCCGACGGACTACCGCCTGGACTTCGGCCGTCGCCGGGTGGAGCTCAATGCGCGGGCGTTGCGCGCCGTGGCGGCCCGCTTGCCCTGGCCGGCGTTCGAGGTCGAAGAGCATGCGACCTCCGAGCGCTTGGAGGTCGAGCGAGAGCCGCTGAACCGCGCGGCGTTCCCCGGGATCCCCCTCAGCGGCACGTAGTGCTCGTCGCATTCGTGCCCGCCCCACGTGAGGTAGCGGGTGTCCCCGCGACGGTGCTTGATCGAGCAGGGCCCCCAGCCCTCGTTCTCGGCCCCGTACCACATGGGACAATCTTTGCATTGGAGGCCGGGCTCGGCCACCACGGGACGCCGGGCGGTCACCCGCGTACCTCCCCCAACTCCGCCAGTTGCCAGGCCCGGACCGTGTTGCCCATCAGCTCCGCCACCGTCACCGGGCCGACGCCCCCCGGGACCGGAGTCAGCGCTCCCGCCCAGCCTTCCAGGTCCGCGGCATCGGCGTCCCCAACCGCCCTCCCGCCGCCCGGCGCCGAACGGTCCTCGACGCGCGAGAGCCCCACGTCGATGATGGCCGCTCCCTGCGGAACGTTCGCGCGGGTCAACAAGCCGGGACGGCCGGCACAGCTGAAGATCACGCTCGCTCCCTTCAAGGCGTCCGCGAGCGCAGCCGTTTGGGAGTGCGCGATCGTGACGGTCGCATCGACACCGCGCGCCAGCAGGAGCATCGCGAGCGGGACCCCCACGGTCTCGCTGCGCCCGAGCACCGCGACCCGATGCCGGGCCAGCGGAAGTCCGTAGTGTCGCGCGATCGCCAGGGCCGCGCGCGCTACCGCTGGAGCGTGCAGCGGGCGCTGAGCGCCGAGGAGCCCGAGGCTCAGCGGGCTGACCCCGTCCACATCTTTGACCGGGGATAGACCGCTGATCGCGCGGATGAAATCGAACGGGGCGGGGAGAGGATGCTCGAGCAGGACGGCATCGATCGCGCGATCGTCGGAGAGCGTTCGAACGCGACCGACGAGCTCCTCGGGGCCCTCCCCGGCCGCGAGGACCTCCTCGCGGAACCGAATCCCGAGAGATTCGGCCGCCTGGCGCTGCCGTTTGAGGTAGAATCGGAAGGGGCCGTCCACTCCCCGGTGGACGCTCGCGAGCGCCGGAGGGCGCGTGGAGGCGGGCACGCTGCGGAGCGCGGCCCGCACCTCGACCTCGATGGCCTCCGCGACAGGCTTTCCCTCCAGGCGCTGGGTCTGCACGGAAGCGCTCGACCGGCCAAGTTCCGTGCGGTAGATAAGGGGCGGTGGGAGGCGCTTCGGCCCCGACGCCCTCCCCGCGCCGAGGAGCGCACCAGGTCAACTCCACGTGCGCAAAGGCGTTAATACACCTCCCCGCTTTGATTCTACTGACGGAGCCCGTGGGACCCACGGCCGCACCCGTCCGAGGGAACGTACGTCCACACCAGCCGAAGGCGCCACTCAGCCCGCGGCAACGCTCCCTCCGTCGGAACCGCCCACACCTCCCCCGCCGACGGCTCCTCCACCCGCTCCGGTGCCGTCCGCTCTCGATGACTGGGGGAGATCCCTGCCGTTCACGACCACCGCTCAGGTCGAGGTGCCGCCTCGGCTCCTCGAGCAGGTCATCGGTCAGGACGAGGCGGTGGAGATCGCCAAGAAGGCCGCGAACCAGAAGCGGCACATGATGCTCATCGGAGATCCCGGGACGGGCAAGAGCATGCTCGCGCGCGCCATGATCGATTTCCTGCCGAAGGAGCGGCTGCAGGACATCCTCGCCTACCCGAACGCCGACGATCCGAACGAGCCGAAGATCCGCGTCGTCCCCGCCGGGAAGGGCAAGGAGATCGTCGCGGCGCA
>JABEUK010000124.1 GCA_013044425.1 Thermoplasmata archaeon
AGATACATCTCGGCGACATTGGCGACCTTGCCGTCACGACGGGCCTTCTGGACCAAGTAGACGTAGGTGTGGCCTCCCCGTCGACGGAAACGGAACTGCACGGGTATGGCAATACCCCCAACGTAATGAACATATCGTTCGAATCACCGGTACCAGTAACCGACCTGAGTCAATTCAATCAATTACCCCCAACTCATCTCTGAGGTGAATCGAGTCAGACCTCCAAAGTCGGGTCGGACTTACTGGATACTCGTACCCCCAAGGGGTTCCAATACCCCGCGCCCGCCGTGCGCGCCATCCGCGCCTGCGCACGGAGACGGACTGGCGCTTGGCCTCCGGTGTGGTTGGGAAAGACATGGGATGGAAGGTCGAGCGCGGTCGCTCCCGGGCGCCCATCGCGTCGGGCTGTGGAGCCGCGCCGCTTTCGAATCCGGTCGAGATTGCGGGAGTCGCTCCCGGCCGACGAGAACTGTCGTGAACATTTCAGCTCGGCGAACGGGAGGGAGTGCTATCGGTCGGCTCCGGGCATGCGCGCGAGATACTAGTACCGTTCTCCGAGAAAGAAGTGGACGAAGGCGACGGCTGAAGCGATGGCTTCGCCCTCTCGAGCCCGCTCCTGGAGCCGGGCGATCCGCCCGTCGCCCTATTTCGCGCTCCCCCTCCCGAGCGGCCGGGATCCCCCGATAGGAGCTCGTCCAGACGCCGTCCGGCCTCGGCCGCTCCCTTCCCCGCGTAGAGCCGGCTCCGCGCGGTCCACGACCCCGAGGTAGCGCTTCGTCTCGTGGGGGTTCGTTGCAAGTCAAGTTTCGCTACGTGCGTTCGTCGCGGATTCCGATCGCTCGGATCGTGCGATGGCCAGGTACACGAGCGCGACGCCCCCAACGGACAGCGCGATGCCCCCGAGGGCCAGGTACGTGAATCCGGACTCGGCCCAGACGATCGTAGCGGTGACATTGCTTCCCAGGAGGATGGGTCCGGTGATCTGGATCTGGAACGATTGCGCGTTCGACGCGCCGGAGGAGAAACTGCCGCTGGTGCCATTGCCCGTCGCGATGGTACGCCCGGACGAACAGCTAGCGTCCGAGCACGCCACGAAGGCGAACGTCGTGTTCTCGGGCGCCCGGCTCCAGCTGACCGAAACGCTGCCGGTCCCGAGGAGGAATCCGTTCGCGGTGTACGACGCGGTCCGCTGAGTGGCAGAGAGGGTTCCAGTGCCGGTCTGGATGTTTCCGACCACACCTACGATCAACCCGACGATCAGGATCAGTAGACCGATCCCGATCCAAACCTTATGCATCGCGCTCGCCAGAATGCCCGCTCGTATATGCCTCCCGCTCTCGGGGAGGGACTGCGCCCCGGGCGGCCGGCCGCGAACGACGACCATTCCCGGGGCCCCCGGCGTACCCTGCCATCTAGCATAAGGCCCTCTCCGCGCTGGACTCCTCGAGGGCCATGGCGTACTTCGAGCCGGTGGTGCTGCGCAGCCTGGAGCGAGCGACCCGAGAGGCGCGCGGACAGAAGCTGCCGGTCATTGCAGGACACAAGCTACTCTACCGCTGCAACCTCGAGTGCAAGATGTGCCCGTTCTGGCGGCGGGAGGACGAGGAGCTCCTGTCGCTCTCCCAGGAGATCCGCATGATGGACGCGCTCGTGCGCACGGGCGTCTCCTTCCTGGGGTTCGAGGGTGGCGAGCCGATGCTGCGCCGCGACCTGCCCGAGATCCTGCGCGAGTCGCACGACCGCTTCCACACCTCGCTCGTGACCAACGGCTGGCTGCTCCAGCAGCGGTTGCCCGAGATCGCGCGGTCGCTCGAGCTCCTCTTCGTCAGCCTCGACGGCATCGGCCCGATGCACGACTTCCTGCGGGGGATCCCGCGGTCATACGAGCGGGCGATCGACGGCATCAAGGCGGCGCGCGAGCGCATCCCGGTCGCGATCTCGAGCACGATCACGAAGGACAACATCTACCATGCCGTTCCGCTCGTCGATCTCGCCGAGTCGCTGGGGGTCTCGATCACTTTCCAGGTCGCCTACGATTACTCCACGGCGGACGCGATGAGCCCGATGGGCCCCGATCTCCTCGAGGTGCTCCGGGAGCTGCGCCTGCGGCGCGTCAACGGCGCACCGATCCTCGAATCTCCCGACTACTTCGACGCGATCATCGATTCGTGGTACCGCCAGAAGAGCTGGCACTGCAAGCCGTGGATGACCATGAACGTCGATCCACAGGGCCGGATCGTGCTGCCTTGCTATACGCTGCACGAGTACGCCGGGCAGACCCCGGTCTGGGAGACGGATGTCGCCGCCCTGTGGAATTCCTACGACTGGTCGAAGTACGAGACGTGCAACAAGTGCGCCCTCGCCTGTTACCTCGAGCCGTCGATCTTCTCCTGGTCCAACGTCGGCATGATCCGGGACCGGATCGTATCGAACACGTTCGCGCGGGTGGCCCGCAGGTGGAGGGGGCCCAACCCCGCCATCGTGCGCCGTTCCCCCGGGCTGCCGACCTCGTAGCGCCCCGACGAGCGCGGTTCGTCTACGGCACCGTCACCGGGGGCGGGGCCGGCACCGAATCGATGCGGAAGTCCCGACCCTCCCAGCGATCGCCCTGCGGCCAGTAGAACGTGAAGCGGTAGGAGTTCCCAGGACGTTCGAGCGGAGGCAGGTCGACGTAGCTGACTCCGAGCGAGGTTTCGGTCGAGTCGGTGTCGTGTGCGGTTCTCCAGTCGTCGTCCGACCAATGCAGCCGGAACGGTGCCGAGACCTGGATGCGGAAGAGTCGGCCGCAGCCGATCGTCGAGGGCCGGCGATTGAACTTCCAGATCTCGACCGACTTCGTCGACCGTCGGCGATGGAGATAACGGTCGGCCACCATCGGGAGCCGGTCGAAGATCGCCCCGTCCGCGACCGAGCGCAGCAGCGTCACGTACTCGGCGTGAGCCCAGGCCAGCGGTGTCGCGGAGCCGGTGGCGTGGCCGAGCGCGAGCTCGCGGTCGGGCAACGCAGCCGCATCCCAGACCTGCTCCGGCAGGAGGCCCGTGGCCGTGGCGAAATGCTCTAGGGCATGCAGGTACGGGGCCGGGTCGTGGCCGGCGGCCAGCTCGTAGAGTCCCCGCTCCCCCGTGAGGAGCGGCCATGCCCGGCCGACCCCCGAACCCAAGAACGGGGAGCCGTCCTCGCCTTCCCCGTACCCGTCGTGCGTGTATCGTCTCCAGACCGGGCCCCTCGGGGTGTCGACCCGGAGCACGCGATCGATGAGACGGAGGGAGTCGACCACCGCCGGATCGTCCGCGGCCCGGATCCCCTCTCGGACGAGTTCGAGGAAGTCGCCGGAGACGATCTCTACGGTCGGGAACGTCGAGTTCGTGCCCGGCGGGAGGTTCGGCAGTCGGATCGTACCAAAGTCCGTCGACTCGTTCGGGGTGGGATCGTTCGGATCGATCGGCCGGATGCGAACGTAGTGGCGCGGGATCTCCGGGTCGAGGGTACCGTGTTCGGTGATCGTCCACGGGTCGACGTGGCATTCCAGGAAATCCGCGTACTCCTGGATGAACCGCGAGGTTCCCGCATGGCCCCGGGCGCGGGCGAACCCGGCCGCGCAGGTCAGCGCCGCAATCTGGGCCGCGAGGGTGGACGGAGAGTAGCCGCCCACCTCCTCCCAGCGGTCCTCGGGGGTCGCCGGACCGCGCTCGATGAGGTACCTCGCCGCGCGCAGGACCAGTGGGTACGGGTCGAACTGCTGGAGGGCGCGCGCACGATCGAGCCGTGCCGCGAGCAGGATGGGTTGGGCGACCTCGTCCAGCTGGACTCCCTTCCAATAGGCGCCCCCGTCGACCCAGAAGTTCTGGGGAAATCCTCCATCGCCCTGCTGGCGGGAGGCGAGGTAGATCAGCGCCCGCAGCGGCGCCTCGCGATTGCCGGCGGCGAGCAACCCGGTCGCGGTGTGGACGAGATCGCGGGTCCAGACGAGATGGTAACCTCCGCGTTCGGCGCCATGAACGATGCCCCACGGCGTCGAAGGCGACGCGATGAACGCACCGGGGAACTCCTTGTCCTCGTGCGCGAGCAGGACGGAGTGGCTCGCCCGGTAGAGTCGTCCTTCGTCGCCGGAGTGGGAGCCGAGGGGCCGCTCGTGACGGGCCGTGCGATCCCATTGTTCGATGAAGCGGTCCCGCTGCCAGCTGAACGGAGTGCCCAGCGCCTGGAGCAAGGTCGTCGAGGCCGCTTCCGGAGAGCCGCCGAAGGCAAAGGCGAGGGTGAACTCCCCGTCATCGGGCACCGGGATCTCACCCCCGAGCAGGATGTGACCGGCCGGAGCGTGATCGAACTCCCAGGACATCCCGAAGTGGTCCATGAGATCGGTCCGCGCGTCGCTCCGCCCGACGTAGCCCACCGACGCCCGGGAGAACGGAACGGTCCCTCCGACCGCGAGCGCGACCCCCGGTCGCGACGCGGCGAGGATCGGCATTCCCACCAGATCGAAGACGTCCCCATCGTCCCCGGCGTCGTCGGGATCGAGTCGGGGGGCGATGAGCACGTAGAGCTTCAGCCGATCGCGCAGGGCGGTCGGCCGTGTCTGCATGCGCGTGCGCATGAGCAGGCAGGGGAGGTGCGGGGCCGAGAGCACCTCTTTATCGATCGTGTAACGACCCTCGGGGTCGCGCGATTGGACGCGGTAGCCCAGCGCGTGCTCGTGAGGCCGTTCGATGGTGCTCTCCATGTGCACGGCTTCGTCGTGCAGAAAGGTGTCCCCGTCCGTGACCACGTACTCGATGCCCCGGAGCTTCGGGCGGTCGATCGTGGGGTAGTAGACCTCGGTGACGACGCCCCGCCACATCGTGTACCAGAGCTGGGAATCCGCCGAGTAGGCCGTCCCGAATCCGTCCTTGCGGCTCGGAGCGCCGAAGAGGGCCGTTCCCGGGTGGCCGAAGGCGCGTCGGTCCCCACGTGGTTCCATCGATGGCCCCGAGCGAGGAGCCCTTCATGGCCGTTTCGACCCGGGTCCGGCCGCCTTCGCCCGGCCCAACGTCCCCTTCCGGGCCATCCCCCCGTCCGGCCCGTGACGATCCCGGTGGAACTTGTCGTGCTCCTCGTGCTGCTCTGCCTGAACGCACGCGCAGCCGGGTTCATCGGCCCGCGCACCGGGATAGGGAGCGGGATCATTGAGATACCCGTGCTCGTGAGCTGTACCCGCTGCCGCCACCACTCGACTCCTGGAGATGGGGCTCGCCATCGCCGTGTAGATCCGGTTCGTGCCGATCGCCCGAGGCGCTGACGGATTCTACTGCTTCCGCCGGAACGGAGAGATCGTGATCGCGGGGATCACCCTCGCGGCCTTCGTGCTCCTCCTCCGGGGTCGCTCGGTGGTCGAGCGGCTGATCTGTTAGCGCTTCCGCTCCGCGCCGATCGAGGCGTGGACCGCGGCGAGCGCTTCGTCCGCGAGATCGCGCGCTCGTTGGGGATCCTTCGCGTCGGTGAAGAGGCGGAGGAGCGGCTCCGTCCCGCTCGGTCGCAGGAGCACCCAGCCTCCGGCCCGGTAGATCTTCACGCCGTCGATGGTCACGACGCGTTCCGCGCCGGGGCCGAAGCGCTCCGCGAACGCGCGGACCGCCTCCTCTCGACGATCGAGCGGGCAGGGGACCTTCTCCTTGAGCAGGGTGTGGCGCGGAAGCCCCGCGAGCAAGGCGTCGAGGGGCTGACCTTCCCGGGCCATCAGGTCGAGCACGACCGCCACGGTCATCGCACCATCGCGGGCGAGCTGGAACTCCGGGAAGATCAGGCCCCCATTCTCCTCGCCGCCGATCACGGCGTGGCGGGCGAGCATCTCGCGCGTCACGTTCGGGCTCCCGACGCGCGTGTAGACGACCTCCCCTCCCAGCGGCTGGACGGCCTCCTCGACGGAGTCCGGCGCGGTCACGGGAGTGACGACGATCCCGCCGCCGTGGCGTCGGACCGCGTCCCGCGCCAGGAGGGCGAGGATCTCTTCGCCGGGAACGTAGCGTCCCGAGCGCTCGACGAACACCGCACGATCGGCGTCCCCATCGTGAGCGATCCCGAGGTCGGCGCCGACGCTCGGGACCGCTCGTCGCAGATCGGCGACGTTGGCCTCAGTCGGTTCCGAGGGGCGGCCGGGGAACGTCCCATCCACGTGACCGTTCAGCGTCACGACCCGGCAGCCGAGTTTCCGCAAGAGATCCGGGCTGGTCACCGCCGCGGTGCCATTGCCGACGTCGAGGACGACCGTGTACGTGCGCGCGGAGATGCGCGCGCCGTCCACCCGGGCCAGAACCCCCTGGACGTACTCGCGCGCGCCGCTTGCATGAACGCCGATCTCTCCGACGGACCGGTAGGGGACCGCGGTGCTCGGAGCGTGGTCGAACCGACGTTCGATCTCCTCCTCGTCCGATCGGGGGATCTCGAGGCCGTCGGAGTGAATGCACTTGAACCCGTTGAACTCGGGAGGGTTGTGGGACGCCGTGATGACGACCCCGAGCTGGGCGGCGAGCCGCACGACCATGTACTGGATGGCCGGCGTCGGCAACAGCCCTACCTCGATGACGTGGTGCCCCGCGAGCGCGAGCGTGGACGATACGATGGAGGAGAGAGCGCGGCTGGAAGTGCGGCCGTCCCAGCCGACCACCACGGGCCCTCCGACCGGGATGGTCCCGGCGATGGCGTTCGCGAGGCGGGTCGTAAACTCGGGCGTGAGCTTCGGCCCCACCACCTCACGGATACCGTTCGTACCGAACAAGCGCATCGGACTTCGGGCCCGCGACGCGTCCGGTGTATATGACCCCCCGTGCGAAACGGGTTTCTCCCCACCGCCGTCACGGATGCCATGGAGCCGCGGTGGATGGCCGACGAGATGCTCGGCCGACTCGCGCGCTATCTCCGTTTCATGGGCTTCGACACCGCCTACGCGCGAGGATGGACCGATCACGAGGTCCGCGCCCGGGCGCATCTCGAGGGTCGAATCCTGCTGACCCGGGACCGCACGCTGGCCCGGCAGACGCCCGGGGCCGTGGGACTCTGCTCAACCGACATCGGCGGCCAGTTGGTCGAGATACGCAGGGCGTTCCCGACGATCCCATGGGAGCTCCGTCCCGATAGATGCACGCTCTGTAACGGCGTGCTCTCCCGATGGGTCCCATCCCCCGCGGAGCCCCTTCCCCGAGGGGCTCCGCGGGAGCTGGTCGAGCGCGGCCTCACTCTATACCGGTGCCCGGACTGCTTGCATGTCTACTGGCAAGGGTCCCACTCGGAGAAGGTCCGTAACCTCATCGCGCACGCGGCGCAGCCGTTGGAGGCCTAGCCGTGCGCCTGTGGATCGAGCTATCGGGGCTGAGCGAAGCGCTGGCGCGTGCGGAGGCGGCCGGAGCCGCCGAAGCGCTCGGCGGGCACGCGGAGGCATCGGTGCCTTCCCCCGCGCCGGGGCTCTTGGCCATCGAGCTTCCGAACACGGCGGAGCCCGCGGCCCTCGCACGACGCCTCGCGCTGTCCCGGCGGTTGCTTCGACCGATGGGGACCGAACCGTCCAACGCGATCGGCGCGATCGAGGCGCTCGGCTCCGGGGGGCGTACCGCGGCGCTGCGCCGCCTGGGCCATGCGAGCTCGGGCGGATCGGATCCTGCCATCGCCCGCAGCGCGCAAGCGTTCCGTCGCGGGGGGGGCAAGATATCGCTCGCCGATCCGGACCTGCGCATCTGGATCGCCGGCGATCCCGGGGGCTCCGAACTCTACCTCGAGGAGCTCGCGAGCGTGGATCGCTCCCGGTTCGAGAGCCGACGGATCTCCCGACTCCCCTTCCAACGCCCCGTCGGGCTCGACCCCCGGCTCGCGCGGGCCGCGGCCAACCTAGCGCGCATCCGTCCGAACGACCGCGTCATCGATCCGTTCGTCGGGACGGGAGCGCTCTTGGCCGAGGCCGGTCTGTTGGGAGCCCGGCTCTACGGCATCGACATCGACTCGACCATGATCCGCGGCACGCTCCAGAACCTCGCCCATCTCGGGATCCACGCCGAGGAGCTGAGGGTGGGCGATGCCGGGGCGCTTGGCACAGAGGCCGGCATGGAGGAGTTCGACGCGCTCCTGACCGACCCGCCGTACGGGCGGGCGTCGGCGACGGGTGAGGAAGGCGGGGCCGCCCTCATGGCTCGGGTATTGCCGGGATGGGCGAGCCGGGTCCGCGAGGGCGGCCGGGTGGTCGTCGTCGTCCCAGGGGGGCCGGATCCGCTCACCGCGCCCTGGCGCCGGAAGCTCTCGATCCCCGTGCGCGTTCACCGCAGCCTGACCCGCGAGTTCCGCGTCTACGAGCGGTCTCCCTAGGGCGGGCTGAGCGGGGGGAAGGTGATGGTCGCCGAACCGGCACCGACGGGCGGGCACACCTCCATCGCACCGAACTGGATCAGGATGGAATGGGCGGCCGCGGGGTTCGTGTACAGCACGGTCAGCGGGATCGAAGCGGAGGACGCGATCGTGACGTACGCGGCGGAGGAGGTCACCACCGACGCGCCGTGGAGCACGACGTTCGTACCGTTGGGGAAGTAGAACGTCCACGTGGAGTTCCCGGCGTACGCGTTGAACGCGGCGCCCGATAAGTACTGCCAGCTTCCGTTCTGGGTCGGTATGGAGACGTTCTGTACGATCGTCGAGAAGAAGAATCCATGCGCGATCTCGTCGGAGTTCTGGATGACCACCGATAGATTCGCCGCGACGAGCGTCCCCGGAGGGGGGTGCACGGGGTACTGGACCGTCGTACTCGACAGGCCGATCGAGCCGGAGGGAGCGGAGATCGGGACAAGGACGAACCCCGAGACGAGGATCGCTGCGACGCCGACCCCGATCAGCGTACGACCGAGCCCGATCGGCGTGATGTCGTTGAGCGGTGGAGGGTGGCGAACCCCCATCAAGAGGACGAGGAACCCGATGATCAGCCACCCGAAGTAGAAGAACAGCCCGATCGCGAAGAGAAAGAAGACCGCGGCGATGCTCATGAACCGGGCCCGGTCGCCGAGGAGCGCGCGCCAGACGTGACCGCCATCAAGCTGTCCGGCGGGCAACAGATTCAGGGAGGTGACGAGGATCCCCACCCACCCCGCGAACTCGAGGGGATGGACGTTGCCCGAGATCGGGAAGAACAGCGAGAGCCCATACCACAGAGGCGGGCTGTTGAGGACGAGGTTGCTGTAGCTCGTGCCCAGGACCGTCGGACCGCACGCGGCGAGCGAGGGAGCCACGGAGTGCGCGGAGAGGTACAGCCCGAGGATCGTCACGGGAATGGCGACGATGAATCCGGCGATCGGTCCCGCGGCTCCGATGTCGAACAGAGCCTTGCGGTCGGTGAACGGCTGGCGGATGCTGATGAACGCACCGAAGGTACCGAGGAGGAGCGGCGGAGGGACGGGGATGAAGTACGGGAGCGACGCCTCCAGCTGGTAGCGTCGGGACATCCAGTAGTGCGCGAGCTCGTGGAGGCCCAGGATCAGCATCAGGGGGAGGGCGAAGGTGAGTCCCCCCCACAGGAACGCGTTGGAGGTGATCGTCGACTGGCCCTCGTACGAGAGCCAGATGAGCGCTCCGGCGAAGTCGACCGACGCGATGGTCGCCACCAAGAGGAGGATGTTGATCCAGACCCCCTTGTAGCGAGGGATAGGCCGCCGGACCACCTCGATCGTGTACTCTCCGGTCTGGTAGTGGAGGATCGGAATATAGAACAGCGGCCAGAGATCTTTGCAGAGCCGGTCGAACTTCTCCTCGAGCGTCGCGGGATCGACGTGGACGGAGAGGACGAGGGACGCGGGCGCTATCTGGGTCTCGTAGATCGGAAAGTAGATCGCGACCGCCGCACGCAGCCGGTCGAGCTCGCTCGACGACCCGGCGGAAGGGAGAGGCCCGGCCCCGGGGCCACCCATCGATGCTCGCCCTCGCTAGTCCGACGCAGCGGCCGACGTTCGCAGTCGTTTGGCGCGCTCTTTCGCCGAGTACCCGGTCGCCGCTTCCAAGAAGCGGTTGTACCGATTGATTGTTTCGCGGGCGACGTCCTCGGGAACCTTCGGGTTCATCGCGACCGTCACTTCAAGCTCCCGTCCCTCGGCGTGGACCGCGATCCGTTCGAGAGCCCCATAGCGTGCGGTCGCGACCCCTCCCGCGATCTGGGCCGCACCGAACTCCGCGGCCAGCTTACCCTGAAGGATCTCGGGAGTCAGCTGGGAACGGAAACTCGTCCGGACCGGATATCTCTGCACGGCATCCGTCGAAGCGGAGCTTTCTATAAACGCTTAGCCGGACTCCCGGCCCGCACCGATCAGACCGTCTCGATCTCGAACCGGACCCGGTAGCCGCGGAGCCGGCGGGTGAGCTCGTCCGTCAGGTCCAAGAGCTGCTCCAACCGAGCGCCGCCCTGCCAATCGTAGACAAAGTCGTAGTTGCCCTGGGTCGGCTCGAATCCGATCGCACGGAGCTGGCCGGCCACTTCCGAGGGCGTTCCGCCTTCACTATCGAACGTCACCCTGAGGTACGTCTCCATCACGGGCCGAAGGGGCGCCCCTCGGCTTAATGTTTGTTCGACCGGGACCGGCGGGCGCGTCAACGTGAGGCGCGCGAGTGGCCGGGCGAGGGACGGATCCTCTCCCGGACCGATCGCTCGAGCTCCTCGGCCGAGCGCGCGCGAACCCGGATCTCCGGTAGTCGGATCGGGCTCGCCTCGATGGCGATGCTCCACATGAGGTACGGACGCGAACGCAGCCGGACCTCGAGGTCGATCTCGGACGGGCATCGGCGCTCCCGGTCGCGCTGCGAGGCCGACGGGGGTTCTCCCGGGGCGGACCAGCGGATCCGGGGCGACCGATAGACGGCTTCGAGGGCCGCCCGGATCGCAGGGCGAGCTGCACTCGGGGCGCGCACGTGGATCGGAATGCGCGAGAGCCGGCGACCTCGACGGTCGATGATCCGAGCCCGGATCCGCCGCGAGCTCACCGGCTGGAGATCGTCGGCGAGGACGAGCGGCACGGTCACCACGACCACGGGGGGCAAACCCCGCCGTCGGCGTTCTCGATTTACGGCGCGGGCGCCCTCCCGGGTGTCCGACGAGACCACGAGCGCGGACACGCCCGGCTCGACGGACCGGCCGAAGCCATCGTCCAGCGGGGCGATCCACCACGCGCGATCGGGATAATGTCGCCGCACCCACGTGGCGAGGGCGCGGCGCCGAGCACGGTACGATGCGATGAGCTCGGTCCGCGGTTTCGGCCGGCCGCGAAGGAACTCGGTCGTGGTGAGGCCGATACCCACCTTCCGCCCCACGCGGAAGGCGCTGCTCAGGAGCGCTTCATGACCGACGTGGAGTCGATCGAAGGTGCCGCCTAGCACCACGACCGGAAAACGCGCCACCGGGGCCTCTCTACCGGATGAAGTTGATGGCCAGCACGATGACGAGGAACGCGATGACGATGTACATCACGTTCGTGTAGAAACGTCGGGTGCGGATCGTGGCGTCGCGCTTCTCCTGGCAAACGGCGCTGCAGGTCTCTGAACCGGGAGCGCAGGTCTTTCCGCAGACCTTGCAGTGCCGATGGTCGATTCCGAGCGCCATCGCCCCGCCAGGTTCGCCGGGGCCCTTAGCGTTGTGGGCGTTCCGGGCGGGTCCCGGCCGCACGATCCCCCTACCGCGGACGTGTACTCGGTCTCGAGCGTGCTGCCGGGGGCCGCCTGACGGAGGGAAGCCTCCCGGCGAGCTCGGGGCGAACGGTTATAACCCGCACCTGGGTCGGAGCCGCCCGCATGGGCAACATCCGCCAGACCTACATCAAGAGGGTCGCGATCGACCTCATCCGCCACTACCCGAACGATTTCAACGGAGATTTCGCGAACAACAAGCGCAAGGTCCTCGAGCTGACGGACCTCGGCGTGCCGGTCGAAGGCGGCGAGTACCATGCTACGTACAAGAAGCTGGCCAACCGAATTGCCGGTTACACCGTCCGTTACGTCAAACGCAAACGCGGCACGTAGAACGCCCAGCTCGCGGCCACCGCATCGGTCGGGCGAACCCCGGTCCTCCTCACCCGGGCAGCCGGTGCAACGGTTATCCACGAACTCCGGCCTGCCCGCATCCGATTTGACCGCGCAGGATTCTCTGAAGGACCGGCTCAGCTCCTCCCCGGATCCGTCCTTCGGCACCTGGATCTCGTCGTCCTCCTTCGTCTGCCTCGACGCGCTGAAGCAGATGGGCTTCGAGTGGTTCATGGTCGACACCGAGCACTCCCAGGTGAATCCCGAGACCATGGCCGCGATGATGGCCGACCTAAGCGGGAGTGGGGCCACACCCTTCGTCCGGGTGGGCAACCTCGATCCCTATCTGGTCAAGCAGGCGCTCGACGCGGGCGCGCGCGGGATCCTCGTTCCGCTCGTGAACACCGAGGCCCAAGCGAGGGCCGCCGTCGCCTATGCGAAGTACCCGCCGGACGGGATCCGGGGCGCCGCCGCCGGTGCCTCCTCCGGCTACGGGCGTCACCTGGCCTCGTACCTGCGGGCCGCGAACGCGGAGACAACCGTCGGGGTCCAGATCGAAACCACCGAGGCCCTCGACCATCTGGAGGCGATCGCCGGGGTCTCCGGGGTGGACATCCTGTTCGTGGGGCCTCAGGACCTCACCTTGAGCCTCGGTCTCCTGGACGACCGCAAGAACGAGAAGGTGCGCGACGCGATGCGTCGGGTGGTGGCCGCCTGCGAACGGCACGGCAAGATCGCGGGCACGCTCGTCATCGACGTGGAAGAGAAGCGGGCGGCCGTCGATCTCGGCTTCCGGTTCATCTCCCTCGCGTCGGACGTGCGCTTCCTGATCCAGGGCGCGCAAGACTATCTGAACGCGTAGGCCGGCTCCGCGCGCCGGCCTAGTCGAAGATGGCGAGCCCCTCTTGCAGGTGGGAGATCTCGACGGGGGTCGTGGGCCGGCCGGTGATGAACGCTCGCGAGTTCGCTATCGCGCAGGCGCCGACCACGGGAACCCCGAAGTTCGCCGTGGATCGGTGGACCGGCACGCCCAGGACCTCGCCCGCGAACGCGACCTCGTGTTCGGTCGCCTTCGGGTGCACCACCACGCCGCGATTCGTCGCGAGACCGGCCATGCCGACCGTACCGAGGCCGCCCAGCGTTCCCCGATGGACGGGTACTCCGAGAGCCTCGGCGATCTTGCCGATCGCCACGTCCGACAGTTCGGGGTGGGCGAGCGCTCCGTGATCGTTCGCGAGAAGGTTGTTGCCGAGCGCGTTCTGCCGTGCGCGGATCACGACCACCGGCACGATCCGCTCGAGCACGGCCCGCTCCACGACATCGATCGTGTCGCCGACGACCGCCCCGTTCGAGTTCATCGCGAGGAGCGGCCCGACCAGTTCGCTGTCACAGACGGTCGTGCGGTGGGCCCTCACGCCGAGCAGCCGCTCGACCTCATGCTGAAGCGCGGCCGGGGTGCTCGGCGGCAGGATCGCCGCGGAGTCGGTCGCGCGCAGATGGACGCCGAGATACGGGCTTCCGCCGAACAGTGCACGACCGACCGGCACGCCTCGTGGTTCCCCCGGACGCGGTCTTACGCCTCGTCCAGGAGGTCGACCTCGATGAGGCCGTCCTCGAAGCGAATCGCTTTCACGTGAACCTGCCGAGGGATGTGCTGGATACCACGCTCCCAAATGTACAGGTTGATGCGCGGGTCGATCCAGACGTCCTCGGGCTTGCCCTTCATGTGGCGGCTGATGAAGCGGCGGACGGTCTCGAGCGCGTGGCCCGAGCGGCGGCGGCGCGAGGGCTGGTGCATGCTCGCCCGCAGCGGGATCACGTACTCGCGTTCGAGTTCCTCGGTCGGCGCAGGGGCGTTCGGATTGCGTGCCATGATCGTCTACTTCTCCCTTACTTGTGCAGATGTCCGCGCTTCCAGGTGCGTCGCTTCGGATGGCGGACCACGCGCCGGCTCGTGCGCTGCATGACCCAGGCGGGAACCCGGCGGTTCCGCTTGACGGCACGGTTCAGTCGGGTCTTGCGCGCGGAGCTCTTCCTGCGATTCGCCATTGGAGGTTCCTCTTCGTCGCTACCGACGGGTGATCTTGATCTCGCGTCGTTCCGGCGAGATGCGCTCGAGGAGCGCGCGGAGCGTCGCATCGTCGATCGGTCGTTGGAGCCGCCCGCTCGCGGCGAGGGCGATCACCTGCTGCTCCACCGACCCCGCGACCTCCGGCTTCGCGAGGCGGATCCGTCCGAGCCGTTCTCGCGCTTCGGGGGTCAGGACGCGGCGGAGAATCTCTGCGCGCTCCGAGTCACGCCGCTCCATCTCCGCCTGCTGGGCGGAGTAGGCGTTCTGCGTCGCCCCCTGTTGCATCTGCTGGATCTCCTGCAGTCGGCGCCGCCGAAGCTCGGCGAGCTCCACGTCGTCATTGGCCGTCATCGGATCCCACGACTCCCGTCCCATCACGGCGCTAGAGGTACTTGGCGAGTTCGGGGCGGCCTTCGGCGAGAGCCTTCAACGTATCGCGCGACAGCGTGTCGAGCAGCTTCTGGCCCTCCCCACTGACCCGCCGGCCCTTGTTCTTGTACGCCTGGACCAGGCCCGCATGCTCGAGCTGCTGGACGATCTCCCGCAGCACGGCTCGCGAGCCCTTCCGGGCATGGTACGGGGCGCTGCCGCGGTCGCGCTTGCCGCCGTAGTCCGCGCTCAGCCGCGAGATGCCGATATTCCCGTGGACGTAGATCTTGCGCAGGACGGAGGCGCTGCGCATGTACCACCAGTCGTCCTGGGTAGGAGCGCGTTCCTTGTGGACCCCCGTCTTCACGAACGCTGCCCACGTCGGCGGGCTGACCGCCGCTCGGTTCTTGAGCTCGGTCGCCAAACGGGGTAGCAAAGCGGAAGGCGGAACGTCCCTTGGGTGAGTCATGAGGCGCCGAGCCACCCGGTGAGGGTATTTAGCCGTATGTGGATTCTCTCGACAGCGCGATGCGCTCCGGGCCGGCCCCGAGCCGGCCCGCGGCGCCTCCCGCTCCATGGGTCAAAATGAACGACGGGGAGGGAGTGGCCGCGCTGCTGCTGAGCGGGGGTGCTTCCAGTCGCTTCTATGGCCGGCCGAAGGCCCTCCTCCCCGTGGGTTCACGCCCGGCGATCCGCCGAATGGCGGAGATCTCGCTGGACGAGGAGTTGTTCCCGGTGATCGCGGTGGCCGGCGTACAATCCGACACGATCATTCGCGCGATTCAGGGGCTCCCCGTTTCGGTGGTCGAGGCGGAGCGGTGGCGGGAGGGCCGGACGGCTTCGATCCAGGCCGGCCTCGCGGCGATCCCGGCGGGCCGCGATGTGCTCCTGTGGCCGGTGGACCACCCCTTCGTCGAGCCGGCGACCGTGCGGGAGCTGTTGCGAGTCCGGACCCGAGACGCGCTGGGATCGTGGTTCGTTCCGACGAGGGACGGACACGGCGGCCATCCCGTCTTGATCCGACGCTCGGTGTTTCCGGCCATCGACTCGCTGGCCCCCGACGCCCCGCTTCGGAGTCTCCTCCCCGCGCTCGGGCCCCAGGTGGTTCGAGTTCCCGTGGACGACCCGGGGATCTTCGCCAATGTGGACACGTTGGAGCGATATGTCTCCGCGCATCAGGAGTGGCGGGAGCGCTCGGAGCGTCGATGGATCGAAGGTTGATCCGGGAGGAGCTGCGCCTCATGGAGGCGCACCAGCCATTCGCTCGCGCAGCGATCGTGCGCACGGTGGGATCGGTCCCGGGCAAACTCGGCGCCTGCATGCTCGTGCGGGCCGACGGCACTTCGCTCGGCACCGTCGGGGGCGCCGAACTTGAGGAGCGCGTCAAGGAAGCGTGCCGGAAGGCGCTCGAGCTGGGACGGGGGAACCTCCTCCACTTTGATCTTCAGGCCTGGAAGGCGGGGGGCCTGAAGAGCCTCTGTGGCGGGACCGTGGATGTCGCCGTGGAGTACGTCCCCGCCCGGCCCAACCTCCTGCTCTGGGGCGGCGGTCATGTTTCCCTTGCGGTCGCGGCGCTCCTTCCGGGTCTCGAGTACGATTACAGCGTCGCAGACGACCGCCCGGACTGGGTCGGCGTCGATCGGTTTCCGGCAGCGGTCCGACGCGAGGTCGTTGCGCCTCGCGGGGTCTGGGATATATTCGACCCCGCGTCGTTCACTCACCTCTACCTCCTGGGCTACGACGCGATGAAGGATCTGGAACTCCTGGCCGATTCGATCGAGCGGTTCCCCGGGCACATCGGGCTGATGGCGAGCACCTCCAAGCGTGAGCACATGTTCCACGCGCTCCGGGAGCGGGGCATTTCGCCGACCGCCATCGGCCGGATCCGCTCCCCCGTGGGCCTCGACATCGGCGCGGAGACTCCGAGCGAGATCGCCCTGAGCGTGGCGGCCGAGCTCGTACGAGGGCGACATCCGACGCGCAGCCGGCTCCCCCGGCCCGGGGCGTTCGCGAGCCGTGCGGACCCCTCCCCCGACACCGGGGGCCCGTAGGA
>JABEUK010000125.1 GCA_013044425.1 Thermoplasmata archaeon
AAGATGGGCGACGCGCTTCCGTGGGTCGCGGTCTTCATCGCCCTCGGGGCGGGCGCAGCGATCTACTTCTTCCTGGGGTCCTTCCTGTTCGGGGCGGGATACGAGCCCACCGGCCGGGCGCGGGTCGCCGCGCTGCTCGAACTCGCCGAGATCGGCCCCACGGATACCGTCTACGAGCTCGGGGCGGGCACCGGGGCGATCGCCATGCGCGCCGCGGAAGAGCGCGGGGCGCGGGTCGTGGCGATCGAGATCGAGCCGCTGCGCGCCGGGATCCTGGCCCTTCGGCGCGCGCGGAGCCCCGCGCGCCGGCGGATCACCGTGCGTTGCGAGAACCTCTTCCGCACGGATCTCACCGGCGCGACCGTCGTCACCACATTTCTCTGGCCCTCGGCGATGACCCGTCTGAGCCCCCGACTCGACCGCGAACTCGCGCCGGGGAGCCGGATCGTGAGCCACTATCACCCGCTCATCGGTTGGATACCCGACGCGGTGGACCTGGAGCACCGGATCTATCTCTACCGCGTCCCCGAGCGAGCCGGGCACGCCGTGCCCGCTCAGAGTGGATGAAAGGTGAACCAGAATGCCGCGCCGATCGCGAAGATCGCCGCGACGATGATGCCGGCGGCAATCCAGCCCAGGTTCGGGTTGTAGTCGTCCTCGGGACCCGGTTCGGTCGTCTCGCGCATCGGCATGCCTACGGGCTTCCCGGGATCCACGTCCCGATGTAGCCATTCGAGCCCAGATAGATGAGCAGAGCCGCGACGATGATCCCCACCGCGAACGTCCCGTACAGGAACGCCCGGGACACATGGGGCGTTTCACCTGGTTCGGCCACGACGCAATCAAACCGAGGAGGTTTTTCCCCCCTCGGTTCGTTCCGCTCCCCGGGGACGGGCCGTGAGGCGGTTCGCGTTGTCGGCTACGGAAATCCCCGCAGCGGCGGCCATCGTCTTGCGCTTCTGTGCGGTCCTCTTCCTCTCATGCCCGCCCGGCGTCGGTCCCTCCAGCGTCGAGCGACATCTGCTCCCATCGGGCTCCGGGCGGCACTCGGGCCGGGTCCTACGCGGACTTCGGCGAGTGCGTGTGGGCGTGCGCGGGGGTCCCCTTTTCCGCGGTCCCGGCCGCGGGTTCGCTCGCGGCCGGAGGAACCGGCTTGTCGGCGGACGCTGCCTTCGGGGTCACGTACTCCTCGATGAGCTTGACGGAGTGGGCTTCGAGCTGCGTGCGGAGCCGATCGACAACGCGAGGCTTCGCGCCGAACCAGGCCACATCGAACTTGGTACGGTCGGGGATCGTGAGGACGATCGACTTGCCGTGCACCTCGACTTGGAACTCCTTGGAGTGTCCGTACTCCAGCTCGATCAGGGCGCGGACCTGCTCGACGGCTCCCTCGATACGGCTGACGATTCTGAACTTCGCGCGGATCTTGCGCCCAGCGAACGGTGGGTTGAAATCGACCCGTACCCGGGCCTGCGTGAGCGTAACGACCCGTCCACGACGACCGCGGATGGTGAGGACGGTGCCGATGTCGAGCGCGGCGTCCTCGCGTCGCATCTCGGGGAGGCGTTGGACCTCGCTCATCGAGAACAGTTCGATGAGGTTCGGGTCCCGTTCTCCGAAGGCGTCCGCGGGAGCGAACTCCCGCTCGAACTCCGTGCCGATCTGCGCGCTCTCGAGGACCTTCTCGATCCCCGCAGGGAAGTACTCTCCGCCGATGAGGTGCGGCCGCGGACCGAAGGTGCGGCCGCTCGGCAGGGTCCCGGTCGCCTTCTGGACGACCTCCTCGCTCGTCGCATCGATGAGATCGGTGCGGCCACCGCCCTCGGCCCAAAGCTCGTACTCGAGGTGCACGAGCTCTCCGGGCTTGGTAGGCGCCGCCGATTCCGACGCGTGGGGGGACATCTCCGCGCCGAGGGCGCATGCCGTTTAAGGTTTGCCCGACGCCGGAGGGTCGGCTGCACTCGCCTCGGCACCCGGTCGTCGGCCGCTCCAGCCGAATCGGAGCAGGCCCCGGGCCGCTCCCCACAGCGTCGCCCACCGGCGGAGGATTTCGAACGCCCGGTATCGCATCCCGGGGTAGGCTCGATCCCAGGCGAACCCCTGGGCCGTGAGCCCCAGCGCGAGAATCCCGAGCCCGATCGCACCGATCCCGAGCAGGATCTCTCCCAGGGTCCGAGTCGACCCTGGTACGAGGAGAATCCCGCCCACGACGGCGAGGCCCGGCAGCACCACATACGGGGCAAGGCGCCATCCTGACACCTCGTAGGTGCTGCCCCGCCGTCGCCACAGGGCGAACCCGCCGAAGGCGTAGCGCGACTGCTTGCGCAACAGCCTCCAGGAGGTCAGGTCTGAAAAGTCGTGCTCGACATACGCTTCTGGGACGTACGCGGCCTTCCAGCCGGCCGCGAGGGCCCGAACGGCCATGTCGTGGTCCTCGTTGCCCGCGCCGAGAGGGAGGGTCGTGTCGAGCGGTCCGCACCGATCGAAGACCTCCATCCGCCACGCCGAGTTTCCCATCGGGAGAGCGTGCGGGTGGCGACGGGCGACTTCCTCGTAGAAGCGACGCAGGTATCCGTCGTAGTACCGGACCCCGGGGCCTCGTGCCGAACCCGCGAGAGCGGGTGTCGGGCCCGCCGAGAAGCCGACCGCAGGGTCGGAGAACGGCGCGAGCAGATGTGCGAGCCAGTCGACGGGCGCGATTTCGTCGGCGTCCAGGAAGGCCACGAACTCTGAATCGACCCGAGCGAGCGCGATATTACGGCTCTGTGCGACCGACCCCGGGGCCTCCAGCCATTGGACTCGCGGATCGGATCGGGCGATCGCTTCCGTGATGCGCCGAACTTCGCCGGAGGGGCTGCCTCCGTCGTCGACGACGATCGCAGCGATCGCATGATGTTGCGACCGCAGGCTCTCGATGGTTCTCCGGACGCGAGGATCGTTCAGGACCGTGACGAGGACCGTCACTTCCCCGGGAACGCGTGGGCGTCCGGCCATCGGCGGGTCCTTAACGCCCGAGTCCCCGGGCGAGCGCGATCTCGGCGATCGTCCGATCGACCGCAGCGGCGCTGGTGTACGACGGGCGCCAGCCTAGGGCCGTCGCGCGGTCGATGCCCAGGAGCAGCTGGGGAACGTCGCCGGCCCAGCCCTGAGACCCTCCGGTGAACTCGATCCGGGCCTGCTCCCCGTGGGCACGCACCACCTTTTCCGCAATCTCCCGCACCGAGATGCGATCGAGAGTCCCGAGGTTGTAGATGTTCACCTTCGCGTCCGCGCGATCGGCGACGACGAGCATTCCGGCCACGCAGTCCTCGGTACGGAGGTAGCTCTTCGCCTGACGTCCGTCGCCCAGGACCTCCAGGCGACGGGGGTCCCGCTTCAGCTTCTCGAAGAAATCGAAGATCACGCCGTGGTTCATCCGGGCGTCGATGATGTTCGCGAGACGGAAGATGTACGCTCGCAACCCGTAGGAGTGCGCGTACGCGCTGAACAGTCCTTCCGCGGCCAGCTTGGAGGCGCCGTAGAGCGACTGCGGTTCCAGCGGACCGTAGCTCTCCGGCGTGGGAAAGACGGTCGGCAAGCCATAGACCACGCACGAGGAGGTGAGGTAGGCCCGCGGGACCGCGTGCCGACGAGCGGCGTCGATCACATGGAACGACGCGATGGTGCCCTGCTCGAGATCGATCTCCGGCCGGCTCGTGCCCAGCCGGATGTCGCGGTTCGCCGCCAGGTGCCAGACCGCTTCGGCCCCATCGAACTGCGACTCCCAGGCCTTCGGTTCCCTCAGGTCCGCCTGGAGGATGGACAGCCGCGGCTCCGACGCGGGATCCGGCAGGTCACTTCTCTGTCCAGAAGAGAGGTTGTCGATGACCCGAACCTCGTGGCCGCGGTGAAGCAGTGCGCGGACGAGCACTTGGCCGATCGCACCGGCGCCGCCCGTTACGACGATCGGACCTCGAGACGCCAACGGCCCCATGGCACCCATCGGCGAGGAGGGTGTACATATAAGAGGGTCGCAGATGAGAGCCCGGTCGGCGCCGGCCGCCGTTACGACCGGACCGAGGGAAGGGTGCTCGAAGGGTCTCAGGTCCGCTTGCGTCCACCGACCGCCCAGGACGCGGCGCTCCTATTCGAGTGGTACCAGGATCCCGAGCTCGTAGCGCCGTTCGACCGGTACGAGCCCGACACGATCGACACCTTCGCGGCCGGACTCGCCGGCGCGGCCCACGACCCCAACTCGCTCTATCCGCGGTACGCCGTGGAGCTCCGGGCGACGGGGACCACCGTAGGGTGTGTCGGCTGGTACCGGGCGCATCCGGTCTTGGAGTATATCGACGTGTGGTACTTGCTTGGAGACCCCGCCCAACGCGGAAAGGGACTTGGGCGCGAGGCCGTGCAGCTCCTGGTGACCGATTTGTTCCGGACCCAGACCGTCCATAGGATCGGGGCGACCTGCGACGTGGAGAACGTTCCCTCCGCCCGACTCCTGGAGCGGATCGGGTTCCGTCGGGAGGGGTCGTTGCGGAGCGCACTGTTCCACCACGCGCGGTGGCACGACGTCTACGTCTGGGGGGTCACGCGCTCGGAGTGGCCGTCTCCTCCGAAAGCGTGAACGTGAGGCGGCAACACCCTCCGGCGAGGGGAACCGGGTCGCGGATCGCGATCCGGCCGATCTCGTCGGTCGATCGAACATGGGTCCCCCCACACGGACAGGCATCGATCCCGTCGATCTCGATCACCCGAACGGGATCGATGTGCGCGGCGAGGCGCACGAGGCCGGATCGGGTGGAGGGGTGCAGGTCCCACTCGGCTCTTGGCACATGGCGGATCCGTACGGGCCGTGGGCGGGAGAGGGCTTCGGAGGCGTCCTCCGCGAGCTCGGGAAGTATCCCCGCCACAACCATCCCCTCCAGATCGAGGGTCCCTTCTCGGCCCCCGAGCTTCGCCTTCTGGGTCCGAATGTTGGCCCGGGCGAAGATCCGGGCGCTGAGGAAGTGCTGAGCGGTGTGCAGGCGCATGTGGCGATAGCGCCGTTCAAAGTCGAGGACCCCCTCCACCTCGGTGCCGACGGCGAGATCGTCGAGCGCCCCGGGAGTACCCCGCGTCCGGTGGAGGACGGCGGATCCGCTCTTGGTGACGTCCACGACTTCCACCGTCCGCCCGGACGGGACGTGGAAGAGGCCCCGGTCCGCCGGCTGACCCCCCCCGGCCGCGTAGAAGTACGTGCGGTCGAGCACGACCGCTCCGGGGGGGCGCGCCCGGATCTGCGCGCGGAACGTACGTACATAGGCCGCGTCGGTGCTGTCGAGATAGGCGAGATCGGTCACACCGCTCGCACGCACGCGTACGCAAAAACCGCGTCGGCCACCTCGCCGATAGGCAACCTATAAAGAGGAGGTGCACGTAGTCGCGGCCCGGGGTTTTCCCATGTTCAAGGCGCGCATCCGCACCGAGGTCCTCCGCGAGCTCGTCGAGGTCGTTTCGACCCTCGTCTCGGAGGTCAAACTCACGATCTCCAAGGACGGTCTTGAGGTCAAGGCGGTCGACCCGTCCCACGTCGCCATGCTGGTGCTCAAGCTCGACAAGGGCGCCTTCGAGGAGTTCACCGGCGAGCCTACCGAAATCGGTGTCGACATCGAGAAACTGAAGGACGTGCTCCGACTCTCCAAGCCGAACGACATCCTCGACCTGCAGTACGACGGGGGCAAGAGCCGACTCGTCGTCAAGGTCGGGAAGGTCACCCGGCACATGTCCGTGATCGATCCCGCTGGGATCGCCGACCCCAAGGTACCGAACGTGAGCCCGCCGGCGGTCGCGGTCGTCCGTATGGAGGAGATCCGGCAGGGGATCCGGGGCAGCGAGAGCATCTCCGACCACGTCACCATCGCCGTCGACCCCGAGAAGTTCACCCTGTACTCCGAGGCGGAGACCGACCGGGTCGATCTCGATCTGGTCAAGGGCGGTCCGGGCCTGCCCCGACTCGAGGTCAAGGAGCCCGTGAAGAGCATGTACCCCCTCGATTTCTTCAGTTCGATGATGAAGTCCATTACCTCGGCCGAAGAGGTCACCCTCCACGTTGGTAACGAGTACCCGCTCAAGATCGAATTCACCGTCGCGGGGGGCAAGGGCTCCGGCCGGTTCCTTTTGGCTCCTCGGGTCGAGGAAGACTAGCCCCGGATTCCGCGCCGTCACGCGATGGCGTTAAGCCGCGCGTCGAATGGCGGGGGTCCCATGTCGAGCGCGGTAGAACGTACGGTCGCGATCGTCGGTGCGATCCGTACCCCGATCGGAAGATACGGCGGCGCGCTCCGCGAGCTCTCGGCGGTTCAGCTCGGCACCGTGGCGGCCCGTTCGGCGATTGGAAAGAGCGGCATCCCCGCCGCCGACATCGAGGAGGTTCTCTATGGCCACTGCATCCAGGCCGGCGCCGGCCAGAACCCGGCGCGGCAGGTTCTACGGGGAGCCGGTATCCCCGACAGTTCCGGCGCCAGCACGATCAACATGGTCTGCGGCTCGGGCATGAAGGCACTCCATCTCGGGTACTCGGAGATACGATCCGGGGCGGTCGACCGGGCCCTCGTGGGCGGGATGGAAAGCATGTCGCGCGCTCCGTTCCTCGTCGACGGCGAGGTCCGGTGGGGGATCAAGTACGGAAACCGACCGTTGGTCGACGCGATGCGCAACGACGCGCTCACCGACGCGTACGGTGAGCACGAAGAGATGGGCCTGACCGGCGAGCGGATCGCCCGCAAGCTCGGTCTCTCGCGGGTCGAGGTCGATACCTTCGGCCTGAGGAGCCACGAGCGGGCCGTGCGGGCGACCCGCGACGGCACGTTCGCATCGGAGATCGTCGCCGTGCCACCGGGAATCATATCTCGGTCGCCCGGTCTCGATCACGACGAGGGTCCCCGGGCGGACACGTCGATGATCGCGCTCTCGCGGCTCAAGCCGGCGTTCCGGCCCGACGGGGTCCTCACGGCCGGGAGCTCCTCCTCGCTCGCGGACGGCGGTGCCGCGCTCGTGCTGGCGAGCGCGCATGAGGTGGAGCATCGCAAACTGAAGCCGCTCGCGTGGATCCACTCGATCTGTGTTTCGGGTGTCGACCCATCGGACGTAATGGAGTCCCCGATCCCCACCGTAGGCAAGCACCTCGCGGCCACCGGATTCGCCCCGGAGGAATTCGATCGGGTCGAGCACAACGAGGCATTCGCGTCGGCGTCGATCGCCGTGATGCGCGCGTTTGGATTCACCGACCGTCAGTTCAACGTCCACGGGGGCGCCATCGCGCTCGGGCACCCGATCGGCACGAGCGGGGCCCGGATCGTGGTCACGCTCGTCCACGAGCTGGTTCGTTCGAATACCTCGCTGGGTCTCGCCACCCTATGCATGGGCGGCGGGAACGGCCTCAGCGTGATCGTGGATCGGCGGGGCCTCTAACCCGGAAGAGCGGGGAGTGGACCCTGGACCTCGATCCAGTGACCGTCCGGATCCGTCACGAACCCGATCAGGTAGGACCGGGGCCGACCCACCTCGATCCACGGAGCGATCGCCACTTGGGCGCCCCGTCGCAGGAGCCGATCCCACACGGCCCAGAAATCCGTAACCTCAACTCCAAGGTGGTCCAACCCCTCACCGGGAACGAACGGCGTGGCGTGCGGGTTACCGGGCGGATACCAGTTCAGCTCGAGCGCTTGCCGACTTTCTGGGTCCTCGAGCTGAACGAACCGCCCGCCGTGGTTCATCGCTCCGCGAGCGGTCTCGATGAGGTCAAGGCCTTCCCGGTAGAACGTGAGCGAGCGATCGAGATCGGTCACCCGAATGCCCACATAGCGCAGGGTCATCGGCTGCCCACCAGTTCGAGGCCCGTCAGGTGCTCCACCCGCTCGTAGGCCGCACGCACCGCCGAACGATCGCCGGCACGGGCGTACGGCCGAGCCGAGCGCCCGAGGGCATCGGTCCATCGGCGGATCCGCTCGAAGGCGCGATCAACTCCGAGGTTCCTCTCGATCGACCGCGTCACCTCGCGGGCGAAGCGCGACGCCTGGGCCGCCGACACGGTGCCGCTCGCACCGCCGGCGACGGAACGTCCCATCCTTCGGCGTATCTCCCGGTATTCCGCCCGGGCCCGCCCCGCATCACGATTGGACCAGTCGAGAGGGTCGGCATACGGCCGGCCGAGCAGGTACCATCGGAGCGCCGACGGGCCGTATTCGCGCGTCGCCGGCCCGAGAGAAACGAGGTTCCCGATCGACTTCGACATCTTCGAGCCTCCATCGCGCACGAAACCGAAGTGCATGAACCCACGCGCGAACGGAGCGCCCTCGAGCGCGAGGGCGATCTCGTTCTGCGCGTAGTGATGGGGAAAGACGAGGTCCTTCCCGCCACCCTGGAAATCCACTGGGACACCCAGGTGATGTTGGGCCATCGCGTAGCACTCGAGGTGCCAGCCCGGCACTCCCCGCCCCCAGGGACTCGGCCAGGTCGGTACGGGCGCCTCCTGACGTCTCCAGATCATGAAATCTCTCGGATCGGGGCGCGTGCCGCGGTCCGCCCCGCTCGGCTCCCGGACCGCGTGGCGCGCCACGTCGGAGGCCAGCCGGAAGTTGCGTCGGCTATGGCGTGCGGGTGGCGAGTACCACCAACCGTCGCCGCGTCGCTCGACGTAGCCGCGTCGCTCGAGTTGCCGCCCGATGCGGATCATCCGAGGCACCCACGCGCTCGCCCGGGGGGCGAAGGTCGGAGGAAGGATGTGGAGGGCGTCGAGCTCGCGGAAGAACCGACGCTCTTCCTGGCGGGCCAGGCCCATGGGGGTCATCCCGAGTTCGCGGGCGCGCTCGTCGATCTTGTCCTCTACGTCCGTGACGTTCATCACGTGACGCGTGGGGATCCCGGCGTCGCGCAGGTACCGACGGACGATGTCGAACGCAAGGTAGGTACGACCATGGCCCACATGGGCGGGGGCGTAGACGGTCGGGCCGCAGACGTACGCGCTGACGTACGGCCGCCCGTGCGGCCGGAGCCGGACGCTTCGCTCGGTCAGGGTGTCGAAGTACTCGAACGCCATGCGAGATGCGAGCGGCCTGAGCGGGAAGATAGCGCTTTGGGACGGACCGTGCCGCCGCGGGCGGCTCGTTAGCTTGAAGAGCGGTATCGAACCTGCCGTTACGGTCGACCGCCCCATGGAAACGCTCTATCTGCTCATCGAGATTGAGGTCGGACGTCTGGATGAGGTCCTCGCGCGGCTCCGTGCGATCCCCCACGTGGTGGAAGTCCAGGCCGTCACGGGCCCATTCGACTTGATCGCCAAGGTCCAGGCCGAGCACATCAACGAGGCGCTGGACGTCGTCATCGGAAAGATCCGTCGGATCTCGGGCATCAAGGGCACCGAGACGCTGGTGACGGTTTCGGCCGGGTGAGCGGCGGGGCCCCTCCCTCCTAAATATCCGGCGGGGGCTGCGAGGGCCGATACCATGGTCGGAGCAGGACAGCCCGCACCGGATTTCCAAGAGAAACTTCAGGACGGCACATCGTTCCGCCTCTCCTCGCTCCGAGGGAAGCCGGTGGTGCTCTACTTCTATCCGAAGGCCGACACCCCCGGATGCACGATCGAGGCGAAGGGGTTCCGCGACCATTACTCCGAGTTCCAGAAGGCGGGAGTCCAGATCGTGGGCGTCAGCACCGATGACTGCCCGGATCAGCAGGCGTTCGCAACGAAGTACGGCCTGCCGTTCCCGCTGGTGGCCGACCACGGAAAGCGAGTGGCCAACGCCTACGGGGTGCTTCGGCCCACCGGGACCGCGAAGCGCGTGACGTTCTTCATCGACCCGGACGGTGCGATCGCGGAGGTCGTGGATGTGTCCGACGCCGCGCAGCACGTCGAGCGCGCGCGCGCCCGCTACCTCTAGTTCGTCGGCGGCTCGGCCGTCCGGCCGGCGTCCGGAGTCCTCGACACCGCCACCGGTTCGGGCGTACGGCGACGGATCTCCCAAACGCGGTCCCCGAGGAGGTGGAGCGCTGCCGGGACGAGGTAGGTACGGATCACCATCGCGTCTAGTACGACGGCGACCGCTACGGAGAACCCGATCGCTACGAGCAACGCGAAGCTCCCGAACATCAGGGTCGCGAACGCGCTCGCGAGGATGATCGCGGCGGCCGTGATGATCCCGCCCGTGCGTGCCACGCCCTCCACCGCCGCGTTGGTCGAAGACCGTCCCCGCAAACGCTCCTCGCGCACGCGCGTCAACAGGAAGATGTTGTAGTCGATCCCGAGGCCTAAGATCAGGATGAACAGGACCGTGGGCACGAAGAAGAACAGTGCGATGCCGAAGATCCGCCCCAGCACGAGGTAGGTGATCGCCCACGACCAGATGATCGACAGACCGATCGTCGCCACGGCCATGATCGGGATGATCCAGGACCTCAGCACGACGAACAGCACGACGATCAGTCCGATCGCCACCGCGAGGACCATGCGCTCGGTCGCGAGCGCGGTCTGGGCCGCGAGATCGCTCGTCGTGGGGGCCGCTCCGCCAAAGGCGACCTTCGTCACATCGGACTGGGTGCTCTGGTACGCCGAGAACGACGACTCGACGGACTGGATCGCCGAGATCGCGCTCGCCGATAGACCGCTCACGCTGGTTTGAAGCGTGAGCAGCACGGTCCGCCCGTCGGCGCCCACGTACGCGCCGAGCAGGGCGTGCAGGTTCTGCTGGGTCGCGATCGGAGCGGTCGAGTAGTTGTCCCACGCGGCGAGAGAGGCTCCCCAGGGTCCCACCGGGGATTGCACCTGAGCGATGCCTCCGGTGGACTGCGCGAGGGTCGTTAACGAAGCGAGCTCGAAGAACTCGCGGGCGTTCGTGTGGTTCCCCACGATCAGCGGGGCAGCGAAGGTCACGAGGGCGTACGACGGGAACGCGAACCCGGGTCCATAGTGGGCGCCCAGGGTGTGGAGCCCTTGCACGGCCGGTTGGCTCGACGGAAGCTGGTCGTAGAAGTCGTACGACAGCGGCACCGACAGTGCGACCAGGATGAGGGGGATCGAGAGCACCAGGATGACCCCGACGACCGTCCACGGCCGGCGCTGGGTGAGCCGAGCGGCGCGGTAGAAGTACGTCCGCTCCCCTGCGATGCGGGCGTTCTGCGTGGCCGCCTGCGTGCGGAAGCGCTTCCCCGTCGCCGGCCAAAAGATCTTCGGCCCGACCAGCACCAGCAGCGCGGGCGTCAGCGTGAGCGACGCCATCATCGTGATGAGGATCGCGACCGAGAGCACGGAACCCCACTGGCTCAGGAGGGCGACCCCGCTGAAGGCGAGGGCGAGCGTGGCGATGATCGCGGTGGAGCCGCTGGTGGCTACGCTCTGGCCGGCCCAGGTCAACGCCGTGACCACCGCGTCCTTGGACGCGCGGCCGGCGACGAGTTCCTCTCGATACCGGGCAATGAGGAAGATCGAGTAATCGGTCCCGACCCCGAGGACGAAGACCTCCTCGAGCGTCAGGGCCGAGGTATCGACGTGCGTGATGAACGTGCCGATGAGGACCGTGCTGCCGAGGCTGAGAACGAGCGCGATCGCGAGGCCCACGAATGCCAAGAGGGGCGTGATCGGGGCGCGGAAGTACAGCGCGGTGATCACCATCAACAGGGCGACGGTGATCGGGAGAACGAGGGCCAGCGACTCGTTCAGGATGGTCTGCTGGGCAAGATCGAGCGCGGAAGTGCCCGTCTGTTCGAAGGAGATCGCGCGGGTGGGATCGGCCGCGGCGAGGGCTCCGGGCACGATCCGGTTGATCTCGTTGATATCGTCGTAGACGGGCTTGGCCCCGCCGACCGTGAAGCTGTCGTCGACGGAGAAGGACACGACGATCAGGCTCGCGGTCCCTGCCGGATCGACGAACTCGGCCGATATCGAATGCGGGATCGGGAGCGGCTCCGCGTAGTACGAAGCGTTCGCGACCGTCGCGTTCGCCCACGCCGTTGCGACCGCCGGCGAGGAGATCCCCCGAGGAAACTCCGCCCAGATGGTGCCGATCCACTTCGGAGGCAGCCCGAGCGTGGGACCGAGGACGATCGCCGCGGTCGTTCGCACGCTCGCGTAGACGGTAGAGTTCTCCACGCCGAGCGATCCGAGCGTGACGTTCGCCACGTTCTGCGCTCCCGGGTTGCCCGGGAAGAATGGACCGATGAGTGGCGCGACGTTCGAACGAACGGTCCGGTCGGTGCATGCTACGACTGTCGGAGGATCGCCCGCACAGTTTGCGGTTCCGTTGAATCCCGCCCCGGAGGCTCCGTACCCATCGTAGAACGCGCGGAGAACCTCGAGGGGGGCGGTCTGGTTCACGAGCGCCACGCTCGTCTCGCGGTAGGCGATCGGGTTGGCCGATGCGGGTGGGGTGCCATGGGCGACCAGTCCCTGCCAGGTCCCGAGGAAGAGGGCGGGAGGGCCCCAGAGGAGCGTGGAGGAGAGGTTGATCGCCGGCAGGAGTGTCGGGATCGAGCTCTGGACCACCCCGCTCGCGATCTGGGCCTGCCCGCCGAGGTAGGCCGCGTACGCGCTGTAGACATTGGAGATGTCGGAGACGTACATCAGCTGCCGATCCGCCCGAAGCGCAGCGCTCACGGCGAGGATCGAGGTCTGGGCGCCGGGATCGGTCATGTTCCCGGCGGTGAACAGGAGGTACGTGGAGGCGCCTGTGGATTGGTTCGGGAAGAGCTGGGCGAATTCCTGGTTGGCGATGGAGCTCGGGGCGCTCGAGGGCAGGGAGGTGGTCGAGTTCGTGGTGACCGAGCCGAGGAGCGGGAGGAACGGCACCGCCACGATCAGCAGCACGACCCAGAAGGCGATCGGGTACCACGGATGACGAACGACCCAGCGGCCCAGGGCCGCGAAGGTCCTCGGCCCCCGGCCCCGGAGCGTCGGGTCCGCCACGGGCCGGTTCGAGCGGGCGCGTCAGATAACGTCAGCGGCGCCGGGGCCGTGCGTATCGGTCGGTCTCGGACGGGACCGGGGCGCCTGCCAGAGTACGGGGAACTTCGCGGCATCGGCGAAGACGCGATCGGAGTCGACGACCCAGCCGTGGCGCACGCTCGTGAACTCCCTCGAGTCGAACAGGGCCGTTCCGGTCGCGACGAGCTCTCCGGAACGGGTGACGAGCACCACCCGAGCGTCCTTGGAGAACGCGCGGGATGGGGCTCCGAGGATGCCTCCGGCCGCAAGGTTCGAGCCGTGGGCGACCGCGCTCGCCGCGCTGTCCTTCAGCACGAGGCGCGGGAATTCTTCCCAGACCTCTTCCATGGGGTGGAGGGCGGCTTCGAGGGCTCCGGGAGCACCGGCGCGCGCCGCCTGAACGGCGTCCGCGAGCGCGGTGAGGGTGATCGAATGGCGCTCGTCGAACGGGCCCGTGCCGATGCGACGAAGTTCCACGAGGTTGCCCCCGAGGCCGAGGGCTTCCCCGACATCGACCGCGAGCGAGCGGATGTACGTGCCCGAATCTGCGGTCACATCTAGGAGCATACGGGGTCCGTCGGTTTCGAGCAGCCGAAGGTGATGGATCGTCCGGATGCGGCGCTCCCTCTTCACGGCCGATCGGACCGGGGGGGTCTGGTAGATCGGGCCCTCGAACTCCTCGAGCACTCGAGCGAGTTCCTTCGACGGTATCGTCCCGTGGAGGACCATGGCCCCCACGTACCGCTTGGGGAACTCGAGAACGAGCGGGATGAGCTTGAGGGCCGGACCGACGCCGATCCATAGCAGGCCCGAGACGTTGGGGTCGAGCGTCCCGGCGTGGCCCGCCCGCTCGATCCCGAGAAGGTCCCGGACCCACGCCGTGACCTGGTGCGAGGACGGACCGCGGGGCTTGTCCACGAGCAGGAAGGCGCCCGTGGCGAGGCGGGGGGCGAGCGCCGCGGGCCGGGGGTCGCCGCTCACGCTTCCTTCTCCCGCGGCTCGAGGAACCGCACGATCTCCTTCACCACCTCGTTCGGAGATAGCTCGGAGGAGTCGATCGTGAGGTCGGCGGGCTCCGTATCGAGATCGATCTCGTAGAGGGCGCGGTAGCGGCGGTGCTCGCTCGCCTCCCGATC
>JABEUK010000126.1 GCA_013044425.1 Thermoplasmata archaeon
GAACGGCACGGCCGCCTCTGCCTGCCAGGCCCACTGCTGTGGGTCCTGGGGTGCGGTCAATCGGGCCTGGATGAGCGCGTCGAAGTCGTGGGGGCGCTGGGTAGCGAACGTGGGGCTCAGGGCAAGTGTCATCGTGCGGCGAAGGCGATCCGCCGCCGACTCCCCCTGGACGTTGCGGACGAGTTCGGCCCAGGTTTCGGCCGGCATCGGTAAGGCGCCCGGGCCTCCTGGCGAGGTGGATACGAGGACCAGCCGCTCGACCCGCTCCGGAGCGAGGCGGGCGAGCGCTTGGGCGATGAACCCCCCCATCGAGACGCCGAGAAGGCTCGCGCGAGGGAGCCCCTCCGCGTCGAGCACGGCGAGCACGTCCTGGGCGAACTCATCGATGGAGTACGGACCCGAGAGCGGGGTGCTGGGAGATATGCCGCGGTTATCCACGAGCAATAGGGATCGCGCGGCGCCGAGGGGGCCCGTCTGCTCGCGCCACATCCACGGGCCGTATCCGAGTCCCTCGATCAGCACGAGCGGAGCTCCGCGACCCGCGGCCGAGTAGTGGATCGACGCGCCAGCACGTCGGGCATAGGCCATCTCAGATCCCTCCGTCCGAGGGAACGGGGACGGCCTCGCCGAGGTAGGAGCGACGCACGGTTTCGTTCGCCAGAATCTCCTCGGAGGTCCCGGACAAGACGATCCGGCCGGTCTCCAGCAGGTGCACCGTATGGGCGATCGGCGCGGTCTCGGCGACGTTCTGCTCGGTCAAGAGAATCGGCAACTCCCGCGAAATCGCCGAGATCGACACCAAGAGCGAGCGCACGAGGGACGGATAGAGGCCCGTCGTAGGCTCGTCCATGATGAGGAACCGGGGTCGAGCGGCAAGCGCCCGGGCGATCGCGAGCATCTGTTGCTGGCCACCGCTCAACAGACCCGCGGGAGTAGGAAGGCGGGAGGAGAGCTCGGGAAAGATCGCGAGGACCGAATCGATAATCTCGGCCTCGCTCTCCCTCCGGTCGCGCCGAATCGCGAGTCGGGTCCCGAGCTGAAGGTTCTCTCGGACGCTCAGGTCCGAGAAGACCCGCGCTCGCTCGGGCACGGTCGCGACCCCGAGCGAAGCGATCCTCCAGGCCGGAAGGGCCTCGATCGACCGGTCGTGGAATCGAACCGAGCCTTGGATCGGCCTCAGCGTTCCCGTGAGGGAGCGCACGAGCGTCGACTTTCCTGCCCCGTTGGGGCCGATGACGAGCGTGATGCCCGCCTCCGCGCGCAACGAAACGTCGTCCAGTACGACCGAGCCGTAATAGCCGGCGCTCAGATGGTCAACCTCCAGCATCGGTCCTCCCGATGTAGGCATCCCGCACGGCCGCATCGGCATAGAATCCCGAGGGGGGCCCATCGTAGATGATCCGCCCTCGATCGAGGGCCACGACATCGTCGACGAACGGGAGGATCTCTCGGAGCCGGTGCTCCACAATGATCATCGCCTGACCTTGGGCCCTCAGGGTTCGCAGCGTCTCCACGATGCCTTCCGCCTCAAGGCGGCTGAGCCCGCCTATCGGCTCGTCGAGCAGGAGCAGGCGGGCCCCCGTGACGATTGCCTCCGCGAGCTCGAGACGCTTGAGAGCCCCGAACGGAAGCTGGTCGGCGGTCTGCTCGCGGAACTCCTCGAGGTTCGTAGCCCGGAGCGCGCGAGCCCGGCGAACGGGGTCGTTTCCTCGCGTGAAGACGCGCAAGTGTTCGTCCACCGTGAGGCTGTGGAGCGGGCGAACGACCTGATTCGTCTTGACGATCCCGAGGCGGGCGATCTTCCATGTGGAGAGGCCGGCGATGTCCAGGTCGTCGAATTCGATGCGGCCGGCGCTCGGCCGCACGACCCCGGCGAGCGCGTTGAGCAGGGTCGTCTTGCCCGCCCCGTTCGGGCCGACCAGGGCGAGGGAACCGTGGCGCATGGAGAACGAGACCCGGTCGAGGACGCGATTGCCGCCGAAGTGCTTCGCAAGCTCCGAGACGACCAGGCGAGTCATGACGCCTCCCGGGGTCCCGACGGCCGGCCGAGGGCGGACGGAAGGAAGAGGACGAGCAGGATCGCGACGAAGGCGAAGATCGGTAGGGTGAGCTCTTGGAGGTTGAACTCCGGTAGGGTCAGATACTGGCTGAAGAGGATGATGGCGTACCCGGCGAAGACCGACCCCACGATTCCGCCCAGCCCTCCCCGGACGATCGCCGCTCCCACGATGGCGATCAGCATCGGGTAGATCAGGAACTGGAAGTCGAAGCTGTCGATCCCTCCGAACGAGGTCGTCATCGCATAGGTCCCTCCGGCGAAGGCGGCAATCCCGCTCGCGAAAGAGAATACGGCCACCTTGTACGGCAAGGTTCGGATCCCTTTCGACTCGACCGCGTCCTCGTCGTCGCGGATCGCGCGCAGTACGAGTCCAAAGTGCGAGCGACGCAACAAGAAGCTCACGGTGAGCACGGCCGCGGTGGTGACCGAGAGGATCGGGAGCTCTGCCTGCGGGCTCGGGGCGAGGAAGGGAATCCCGATGTAGCCGATGGTGGGCATGTGCAGCACCTGCCAAAAGGCGACCACGAAGCTGGCGGCGATCAGGGGCAGCAGGAGCGAGAGCAAGGTGAAGAACGGGCCGCGCAGCCGAAGGGTTGGCAGTGCGAAGAGGAGGCCGCCGAGCAGACCCACCCCGAAATCGATGGCGAGCAGGGAGAACGAGCCGCCGACGCCGTGGTAGTAACTGTAGCCGGTCGCCATCGCGCCGAGCCCGAAAAAGAACGGGAGGCCGAAACTGATGTAGCCGGTCAGCCCCGAAGACAGGTCCCAGGCGAGCGCGAGCGTGATGTAGATCGTCGCAAAGACCAGGGAGAGCGCGAAGTACTGCGTTCCGAAGAATTGCGGTAGAACCGCCATCACCGTGATCGTCACGAGGGCCAGGAGATAGATCGGCGCCCGCAGCACGCGCGCCGTTCCTTGGAGGAGGTTCTTCCAGCCGGGCCGGGGTTCACCCGACACGGTGCGCCTCCCAGATCCCGCCCATGCCCCGCGGAAGTGTGAGGATGAAGACGATAGCGACCGCGAAGGCGACCAGGTCCGTCACATCGTAGGGAATGTAGTACTGAGCCGTCACCTGGCTGAAGGAGACCAGGAAGGCGGCGGGAAGCGTCCACAAGAACTTACCGAGACCGCCCACGATCGCGACCACGAACGCGATGATGAACGGGCCGGTCCACATCGTGGGGGTTACCTCGCCGGTGGGAACGACGAGGACCGCGGCGAGGCCGATGAGGGCCGACGAGAGCACGATAACGAGGAGGGCGACCCGCCCGGGTGAGATCCCGAAGAGGGCGGCGGTCTCGGGATCGCTGGCCGTCGCGCGCAGCACCCGTCCCGAGCCGGTCCGCTCGACCCAGATGTACAGGGTCACGACCATGATGACGGAGACGCCGGCGGCGAGAAGGGAGAGCTGGCTAATGCTTACTCCCATCACGAGGATCGAGGTGTTGGGGATGAGCCCCGGGATGATGTAGCCGGCCTCTCCCTGGAACGCGTAGGAGAAGTAGTACTGGAGAAAGAGGGCGATGAGCAACGTACCGATCATGAAGCGAATCGGGTCCGGGTTGCGACGGACGAAGAGCAGGAACGAGACTGTCCCTACCCCGATCGCAATCGCGATCGCTACCGCCGCGGCCGCGTAGATCGAGACGCCGTCCTGGACGGCGAGCGCGTAGATCGTGTAGCCGACGACCATATACAGCGCTCCGTAGACGAGGTTGAGCAGGCGCGCGACCCCGAAGATCAGGGTGAAGCCGAGCGAGATCAGCGCATAGATCGCCCCGCCGACCGCTCCGTACACCAAGATGATAGCGATGGCACTATCTACGCTGGCCACGAGTCCCCTGCCTTGGCGGCCCGGACCGCTATAACACGACGGTGAAATTTCCTACGTTGGTTCCGCTCGGTGTCTGGTAGTCGTAGAACTGGAGCGGATGGGTCGCGACCCACAGGAAATGGAGACGACCATCCGTTTGCCATTGCATCGCCACCCCGGGCACCGTCGGTACCGGGGTGAGGGGAACCACCAGGCCGTGGCTTGCGGAGAACTGGATGGTGCCGGCCGGCCCCGTATAGTTGGTGGCCTCGAGGTAGGGGATGATGGCATCGCTGGAGAGGCTCTTCGCCTGCTCGATGGCGTGGGCGAGGTAGAAGAACGACGAGTAGACGAAGCCGTCCTCGAAGATCGGGTTGAAGCTGTACGTCGAGTTGAAGGTGTTGTAGAAGGGGATCGACGACGGAGTGAGGTTAACGGGAAGCATCGGTCCCCACCCGAGGTTGAGTTCTCCCTGGGCTGCGCCCTGGGTCGCGGTGTAATAATTGTAGGTGGAGCCTTCCATCTCGCCCATCACATCGGCACCCATGATCAGGGGCTTCACCCCGCCGGTGGCCGAATCGCTCCCCCAGTTGAAGGAGCCGTAGTCGGAGAGGAGCAAGGGCGTCTCGGTTCCCGCCGCCAGAATGTAGATCGATTGGGTACCGAGGCTCGCCAGCTGGGCGAAGAGGGAGTCGTACGATCCCCCCGACGGGGAGAGCGGGAAGTAGTTCACATACACCGGATTGAACCCGGCGGATTGGAACGCGCCCCAGAGCGGGGAACTAGGCCCGCCGCTCCCGATGTCCGGCTGCGTCCAGGCCGCATCCTCGCCGAGGACGGCGATGTTCGTGAGGTTGTTGGGAATCAGGTGTTCCTTGTATGCCAGAAGGAGGTAGACGGGGAACGCTCCGAACTGGGCGACTTGGCTGGTCGAGTTCAAGAACCCGTTGAACACGTACTTGTGCGCGGCGTAATCCTGCTGAACGAAGGTCGAGATTGCAGGGTCCGCCCCGAAGGTGATGTAGATGCGGTGGTACTGAGAGACGATCGGCAGCTCGGCGTCGACGACGTCACTGCGATAACCTCCGATAAGGAAGTTGACGTTGTCCTGAGTGATCAGCTCGGTCACGGCGTTGACCCCGTTCTGAATCGGGATGGACGGATCCGCCTCCTCGGTGTCGTAGGTGACGATCTTGAACTGATAGCTGGTCCCGTTGACGTTCACCCCGCCGGCGGCATTGATCTGGGAAACCGCCATCTGAGCGGCATCGGCCATGCTCTGACCGATCGGAGAATTCATCGGCAACGGCATGCCCACCGTGATCGTGTTGCCATTCACGGCGCTCGTCTGGTAGTAATAATAGAGGCCGCCGCCGATCCCGGCGGCAAGCAGCACCACCACGATTGCCACTACGACGCCCTTCGACAATCCGGTCCGGGGCTTCTTCGGCAGCGAGGGTCGGCTCGGCGAGTTGGTTCCAGAAGGGGTTTGCGCAGAGGACGAGTTGGATGAAATATGAATCACCCTTCATGTGTATCCCACCCCTCTATAAAAGACCGATGATGCGACCTCGCGAGCCTTCGACCGCCACGGCACGGTTCGCCGAACCGGTGGGAGCGATCCTCGGACGCCGGCGCGAGAGGATGCGGCCCGCCGGCGCGAGGAATGGCCCGGTCGGAGATGATACCGGGCCGGGGACCCGAAAGGAGCCAACACGAGGAGTTCTACAACTAAGTGGGTTCGGCCCCGTGCATACGGGTTCACTCCGCGCCTTTTCCCTCGCGGGGTCGAAATCGCAAGTGGGGCGCGGGGGGCGTCGACCGAGGTCGACGGGAGGCGCCGGGTGCTGAACCGCCGATCGACGAGGGGGACGCCCACTACGAAAGAGTCGCGAGTCAGTCGGTGGACCGGACCTTGGCAAGCAGCCCTCCGACCGTAGCGGCGATCCAGCCGATCCCGATTCCGATCAGCGCGAGATCGCCGATCCGCGTGGCCTGGAGCGGACCGAAGAGGAGCGGACCGAGCCCGGACGGGATCGAATATGGAACCGCACCGCTCGTCAAGGTCAGCGGGAGCAGCAGTGGGTTCGCCACCAATAGCGCGGGGATGTTGGCGAGGGAGACGCCGAGAGCGAAGACGACGAACAGGAGCCAGTTGATCCCCCTCGTGGCCCAGCGGGCGCCCGAGGCGGAAGCCGTGGCGTAGGTGAGGAGGAAGCACAGCGCCGCCATCACGATGCCCGCGATCGCGAGTCCGATCGCCAGATCGATCGTGGCGAGCTGGGGGAACGCCGTGCCCCGGTGGCTGTAGGTGTACGCCGAGCTGACGAGCACCGCGGCGACCACGGCGGCGATCAGGACGCCGAGGACGACCCCGATGAACCGGCCGAAGACGAGGCCGGCGCGGCTCACCGGCCGGACGAGGGAGGTCTCGAGCATTCCGGAGAACTTGTCCTCGGCGAAGCTCGAGATCGACGTGCCGCGGGCCATGCCGAGGAGGAAGAA
>JABEUK010000127.1 GCA_013044425.1 Thermoplasmata archaeon
GGCCATGCCGAGGAGGAAGAACGTGGAGACCCAGGCCACCAGCGCGGTCGCGGCTGTCCCCGGCGTCGCCGCGTGCTCCGCGGTGTCCAGGATTCCCGCGATCGAGCCGATGAACAGGCTCGCGAAGACGAGGGCGAGCATCCAGAAAATGAACGAGCCGCTCTTCAGTGCGCGGGTCACATCCTGGGAGTTCATTGCGCCCGGACCTGGGCGACAAGGTGGAAGAAGTACTCCTCGAGATTCGGCTCTTCGACTCGGAACTCCTGGATGATGTACCCGCGACGGCTGAGCTCGATCGTTACGGTCTCGGGGGCCACTCTCGGTCGCTCGATGCGGATCACCTGCTGATCCAGGAACACATCGCCAAAGCCGGCGAGCACCGCCAACACCGCGTCGTTCGGGTTCGCGAGTCGAACGAGGAAGCGGGGAGGAAGGTGCTGGCCGATCGCGCCCCGCGGTACGACTCCGATCAGCTGACCCTGGTGGATGAACGCATAGCGGTCGGCGATCCCCTCGAGTTCGCCGAGCAGATGCGAGGAGAGCAGGATGGCCGCCCCCCGTTGTCGCAGGCCGGCCATCCAGTCGCGCGCCCAGCGGATCCACTCCGGATCGAGACCGTTGAGGAGCTCGTCCAACAGGTAGTTCGAAGGTTGGCCGAGCATGGACGCGGCGACGGCAAAGCGCTTCTTCATCCCCTGGGAAAGGGTCGAATACGGGGCCTTCTCCTGTGGCCCAAGGCCCACGGCGCCCAGTAGGGCTCGACGATCGTTCGCGCTCCCCGCTTCTCCGGCGTAATAGCCCGCGAGGTAGCCGAGGGTGTCGAACAGCGGGGTCCGAGGAGGGAAGATCGGAAGCTCGGGAACCCAGCCGATCTGCCGGGACGCGGCCCGCTTCTCACGGGCCACGTCATGGCCCTCGACGTACACCGTGCCCTGAGAGGGAAGCAGGAGCCCGGCGGCCACCCGAAGGAGCGTCGTCTTCCCGGCTCCGTTCAGGCCCACCAACCCGACGATCTCGCCCGGTTGGACATCGAACGTGACGTTGCCCACCGCGGGACTCGAGCCCCCTCGGTATGTCTTTCCGACCGCGGCGAAGCGGAGCATCGACCGCGGCGTCCTACGGCCCCCTCGGATTTGAACCTGCCGAGGGTGAGGGTCGCCTCGGCCTCCCCGGAACGGCCGTGGGCCGGGAAACCGATACCGGCTCGGGCTTAGAGATCGATGGACACGGGGGGATTTGAACCCCCGACCTCTGCTTTGCGAAAGCAGCGATCTTCCGCTGATCTACGTGCCCGTCGATGCGGAGGAGGACGTGGGCCCCTTAAGAATTGCCCGTGGGGACGGAACGTCCCATCCGGCCGGCGTTACTTCGGGGCGGATGGCTCTCCCCGGAGGAGGCGGGTCCACGCGGCGAAGGCGACCAGGAGCGCACGCAGGTGCTCCCGCGCATCGGGGTCCGTCAGGTTCCCTTGCGCATCGAACTTCTTGGAGTGGAATGCCACCTGCACCTCGGGCTGGGAGAGCGGATGCATGTTCAGCGTGACGAACGACTGGCGCAAGTGCAGCTGGGCCCGGCCCGTGCCCATCATGCCCACCGAGGCCCCGACCATCGCCACGGGTTTGCCCTGCCAGACGTTGTCGGTCGGCGGCCGCGATGCCCAATCGATCGCGTTCTTGAGGACCCCGGCCACGCTGTAGTTGTACTCGGGCACCGCGAAGAGGATCGCGTCCGCCGCGCGGATCTTCGACTTGAACGATCGCACCGCATCGACCGGGGTCAGCTCCTCGTCCTGGTTGTACGGGGGGATCCCATGCAAGGTGACGATCTCGAGCTCCGTGTCCGGCGGGAGCTCCGCAGCCGCCGCGCGCAGGAGCCCCGTGTTCGTCGAAGCGTTGCGAAGGCTCCCCGAGATCCCTAGAATCTTCACGGAGGTCGACATCATCCCGTCCGGCGACCGTCGAGCGGAGCGGGGCTATTAACCCGTGCCCCCGGAGGGGGACCCCCTTCGATGGGCACGAACCTTCGCCGCGTTCAACTCAGCGCGAACGCCACGGATTCGGCCCGAGGGGGCGCGCGACCGGAACTGGGCGTGGCGCCGGGCGTCGTCGAACCGGCGCTCGGAGTCGTGGATGCGGCCGTGGGCGGGTTGCGGGGCGGTGCCGCCCGACGCATCGCGAGGACGAGGTGGTCGTCCGAGTCGTAGCGGAACAGCTCGGCATACCGACCCCAATTCACGATGTTTTGTACGACCTCATCGGACGGGGCGGTGGTGAACTCCACGAGGCGCATGAGCTCCGGGTCGGTTAGCCGTTGCCCGGGAGCGTTGTCGAGCGCTCGCATCAATGTGCGGAACAGCGTGCTGCGGCGGAGCTGCTCTCGGACGATCGCCTTGCGCTCCCGGATCGTCCCGGCGATGAAGCGGCGGCCGGTCTCCGTCAAGGTCGCTCGGCCGCCGTTGACCGTCACGAAGTCGAGGGTCTCGGAAAAGTCGACGGACGGGAGGATCTCGTCGATCTCCAGATCGAGATCGTCGGCCAGACGGGCCACGTCTTCGTCTCCCTTGTGGGAGTGGAGCAGGACCAACAAGCCGGTCAACTCGCTGGGGGAGCACTTAGGATACGTCGTCGGCACAGGAGGAGCCCAGGGGCCAGAGAACACACGGAAAATCGGTCTATAAGGGTTCGTGTCAGGGCTGCCCAGGGCGGGGGGTGCCCGGAAGGGCCGCCCCATTGGGCCCGGGGCTCGCGGTTGGGTTGGGGCCCTCGGTGATGAGAGAATAGACCCGGTCGGTCAGCTCGTAAAACGCCTCCGACTTACGATCGCGGGGCCGAGGAAGGTCGATTCGGACCTCGGCGAGAACGCGCGCCGGCCGGTGGGACAGAACGAGGACCCGATCGGCGAGCAGGATCGCTTCTTCAATGTTGTGGGTGACCAGGAGCACCGCGTCCGGGGGAAGCTGGGGTTCCCTCCATAGCTGGAGGACCTCCTCGCGTAGCCCCTCCGCGGTGAGCGGGTCGAGGGAGCTGAACGGTTCGTCCATCAGCAGCACGGCCGGCTCCACCGCGAGGGCGCGCGCGAGCCCCACTCGTTGACGCATTCCCCCCGAGAGCTCGCGCGGGTAGGCCTCCTCGAATCCGACGAGGCCCGTCACGGAGATGTACCGTTCGACGGCCGTGCGGATACGGGAGGCGTCCCAGCCCATCGCCTCGACCCCGA